>NZ_JBFTPJ010000044.1:0-12993 GCF_056398445.1 Variovorax sp. 01T439_2 | reverse complement strand
GACTTCCACCGTGTGTGCCATTTGGGAGCTTCCTTCAGAACAGCACGCGCCGCAGGTCGGCGAGCACGTTGGCGAAATAGACGTTGAAGCGTGCGGCGGCGGCGCCGTCGATCACGCGGTGGTCCCACGACAGGGACAGCGGCAGCGTGAGGCGCGAGCTGTAGGTCTTGCCGTCCGAAGAGTGCTGCTTCCAGTAGCTCTTGCACACGCCCATGATGGCGACCTCGGGCGCGTTGATGATCGGCGTGAAGTAGATGCCGCCAATGCCGCCGAGCGAGCTGATGGTGAAGGTGCCGCCCGACATCTGGTCGGGCTTGAGCTTGCCGTCGCGCGCAAGCTTGGCGAGCTCGCCCATCTCCTTCGCGATCTCGGGCACAGTCTTTTTGTCGACGTCGCGGATCACCGGAACCATGAGCCCGTTGGGCGTATCGGCGGCGAAGCCGATGTGCCAGTAGTTCTTGAGCACCAAGGCGTCGCCGTCGAGGCTCGCGTTGAACTCCGGGAACTTCTTCAGCGCGGCGACGGCCGCCTTCATCATGAAGGGCAGCATGCTGATCTTCACGCCCGACTTTTCCAGCTCCTTGTTCATCTGCACGCGGAAGGGTTCGAGCTCGGTGATGTCGGCCTCGTCGTGCGTCGTCACATGCGGAATGACGACCCAGTTGCGGTGCAGGTTCGCGGCGCTGATCTTCTTGATGCGCGAGAGCTCCTTGCGCTCGGTCGGGCCGAACTTGGCGAAGTCGACCTTGGGCCAGGGCAGCAGGTCGATGCCACCGACGCCACCGCCTGCGGGGGCTGCTGCAGCCTTGCCGGCAGCGGGCGCGGCAGATGCACCGCCACCCTTCGCGAAGGCCTCGACGTCGGCGCGCACGATGCGGCCATGGTCGCCGGTGCCGTTGATCTTGCCCAGGTCGACGCCGAGTTCGCGTGCGAGCTTGCGCACCGCAGGGCCCGCATAGGCGAGCGCGAAGCCGGCTTCGACCTCCGCATTGCCGACAGGCGGCAACGCCGCCGCCGCTTCGCTCCCTCTCCCGCTCGCGGGAGAGGACTGGGGTGAGGGAGCGGCCGCCGCCACAGGCGCATCGCCCGTCGCCAGCGAAAGAATCACCGACCCCTCGCTGACCTTGTCCCCGATCTTGATGCCGATGGCCGTCACCACGCCCGAGAGCGGCGCCGGCACATCCATCGTCGCCTTGTCCGATTCGAGCGAGATGATCGGATCCTCGGCCTTCACCGTGTCGCCGACCTTCACGAAGATCTCGATGACGGGCACGTCCTTGAAGTCGCCGATGTCGGGCACACGCACCTCGGCCACGCCGGCCGGCGCGCTGGTGGCCGACGGCGCGGCGCTGACGCTGGGCTTGGCGGCTTCGGCCGGTGCCGGTGCGGCCGCAGCGGCACCGCTCTCTGCCTTGAACGTCATGACGACGCTGCCTTCGCTGACCTTGTCGCCGAGCTTCACGGTGATGGACTCCACCACGCCGCCGCGCGGCGCGGGCACATCCATCGTGGCCTTGTCGGATTCGAGCGAGACCAGCGGGTCCTCGGCCTTCACCGTGTCGCCCGGCTTCACGAAGATCTCGATGACGGGCACGTCGCTGAAGTCGCCGATGTCGGGCACCTTGATGTCGATTGCATTGCTCATGTCGTGCCTCAGACGGTCCAGGGGGCGGCGCGCTCGGCGTCGAGCCCGTACTTCTCGATGGCCTCGGCCACCACGGCGTGCTTGATCACCCCGTCGTCGGCCAGCGCCTTGAGCGCGGCCACGGCCACGTGCCAACGGTCGACCTCGAAGAAGCGGCGCAGCTTCTTGCGGTAGTCGCTGCGGCCGAAGCCATCGGTGCCGAGCACGGTGTAGCGCCGGCCCGCGGCCTGCACGTACTCGCGCACCTGGTCGGCGTAGTTGCGCATGTAGTCGGTGGCCGCGATGACCGGGCCTTCGTGTCCTTCGAGGCATTGCTCGACATGGCTCTTGCGCGCCGGCTCGGTCGGGTGCAACCGGCTCCAGCGCTCGGCGGCCATGCCGTCGCGGCGCAGCTCGTTGTAGCTGGTGGCGCTCCACACGTCGGCGGCAATGCCGAAGTCGTTCTTCAGCAGCTCGGCCGCGAACATCACCTCGCGCAGGATGGTGCCGCTGCCCATGAGCTGCACGCGGTGGCCCTTCTTGGGGGTCTTGCCGCCATCGCTGAGCTGGTAGAGGCCTTTGAGAATGCCTGCCTCGCTGCCCTCGGGCATGCCGGGGTGCGGGTAGTTCTCGTTCATGAGGGTGATGTAGTAATACACGTCCTCCTGCTCGGCGTACATGCGGCGCATGCCGTCGCGCACGATGGCCACCACCTCGTAGGCGAAGGTCGGGTCGTACGAGACGCAGTTGGGAATGGTGCCGGCCAGGATGTGGCTGTGGCCGTCCTCGTGCTGCAGGCCCTCGCCGTTGAGCGTGGTGCGCCCGGCAGTGCCGCCCAGCAGGAAACCGCGCGCACGCATGTCGCCGGCCAGCCAGGCCAGGTCGCCCACGCGCTGCAGGCCGAACATCGAGTAGTAGATGTAGAACGGAATCATCGGCACGTTGTTCGTGCTGTACGAGGTGGCCGCGACGATCCAGCTGGACATCGCGCCGCCCTCGTTGATGCCTTCCTGCAGCACCTGGCCGTCCTTCGACTCGCGGTAGTACATGAGCTGGTCGGCGTCCTGCGGCTTGTAGAGCTGGCCGAGCGACGACCAGATGCCGAGCTGGCGGAACATGCCTTCCATGCCGAAGGTGCGCGATTCGTCGGGCACGATGGGCACCACGTGCTTGCCGATCTGCTTGTCGCGCACCAAGGTGCCGAGCATCTGCACGAAGGCCATGGTGGTCGATATCTCGCGCTCGCCGGTGTCCTTGAGCAGGCGCTCGAAGGTGGAAAGCGGCGGAATCTCGAGCGCGGTCGACTTGCGGCGGCGCTGGGGCAGGTAGCCGCCGAGCGCGGCGCGGCGCTCGTGCAGGTACTTCATCTCGGGGCTGTCCTCGGCCAGCCGGATGAAGGGCACGTTGGGCAGCTCTTCGTCGGAAACCGGGATCTGGAAGCGGTCGCGGAAGCCGCGCAGCGCGTCCTGCGTCATCTTCTTGGCCTGGTGCGCGATCATCTGGCCCTCGCCCGATTCGCCCATGCCGTAGCCCTTCACCGTCTTGGGCAGGATCAGCGTGGGCTGGCCCTTGTGCCTGACGGCCGCGGCGTAGGCGGCGAACACCTTCTCGGGGTCGTGGCCGCCGCGCGTGAGGCCCCAGATCTCGTCGTCGCTCATCTCTGCGACCAGCGCGCGGGTCTCGTCGTACTTGCCGAAGAAGTGCTCGCGCACGTAGGCGCCGCTCTTGCTCTTGAAGTCCTGGTACTCGCCGTCCACGCACTCTTCCATGCGCTGCAAGAGCTTGCCGCTCTTGTCCTTGGCAAGCAGCGCGTCCCAGCCGCTGCCCCAGAGCACCTTGATGACGTTCCATCCGGCCCCGCGGAACACGCTCTCGAGTTCCTGCACGATCTTGCCGTTGCCGCGCACCGGGCCATCGAGGCGCTGCAGGTTGCAGTTGATGACGAACACGAGGTTGTCCAGGCTCTCGCGGCCTGCGAGCGAGATGGCGCCGAGCGACTCGGGCTCGTCCATCTCGCCGTCGCCCATGAAGGCCCAGACCTTGCGCGGCGCCGTGTCGGCGAGACCCCGGCCATGCAGGTACTTGAGGAAGCGTGCCTGGTAGATCGCCATCAATGGGCCCAGGCCCATCGACACGGTGGGAAACTGCCAGAAGTCGGGCATGAGCCAGGGGTGCGGGTACGACGGGATGCCGTTGCCTTCGGATTCCTGCCGGTAATTGAGCAGCTGCTGCTCGCTCAAGCGGCCTTCGAGAAAGGCACGCGCGTAGATGCCGGGCGAGCTGTGGCCCTGGATGAACAGCAGGTCGCCGCCGTGGGTGTCGGTGGCGGCATGCCAGAAGTGGCCGAAGCCGATGTCGTAGAGCGTGGCCGCCGACTGGAAGCTCGCGATGTGGCCGCCGAGTTCGGACGAATCCTTGTTGGCGCGCAGGATGATCGCCATCGCGTTCCAGCGGATGATCGAGCGCAGGCGGTGCTCGATCTCGCGGTTGCCGGGAGACTTTTCTTCCTTCTCGGGCGGGATGGTGTTCCTGTAGGCCGTGTTCAGCGAGCGCGGCACGTACACGCCTTCGCGGCGGCCCTCGTCGACGAGGCGGTTCAGCAGAAAGTTCGCGCGCTCGCTGCCGCGGTGCTGCTGGACCGCGCCGAGCGCGTCGACCCATTCGCCGGTTTCCGTGGGGTCAAGGTCACCCATGGTGCTCATCGGTTTGTCTCCTGTGTCATGGCCGGGACCTGCATCGGGCGATGCGGCCAGCCTTGGTACAGAGCAATCGATGTGCCACGCGATGCGTGGCGCGCAGGGCACGCTAAGTCGTTGATTTCATGGGGAACGAGGCAGGAATGAAATGGACRCCCCGCCGACGATCCGGATGCGCGGCGATGGGGCCGTCCGAATCGCCGGACCGGTGATTGGGGTGAACCCTGACGTCATGCCGGCTCTCATGCCGGGCGCGGCAAGGGCAGGAGTGCCATGCCTCCGCCGTTGCCGACCGCTGCTACTTCAAGGCGGCACCGCCGCGTGCGAGGTACTGCGCCGACAGGCGCGCGAACTGGCCGCCATCGGTGCTGATCGAGGTCTGGACGCTGCCTCCGGCACTGAAGACGATCGCGAAGGCGGAGGTGTCGCCGTACTCCTGGGCGTTGCGCAGCATGTAGTCGACATGGTTGTCGCGGTAGTGCAGGTCGGTGCCGCCCGGCGTGGCGGAGGGCACGCCCATCGGCGTTTGCCACCACAGGATCGGCAGCCCGTTGCCCAGCGCTGCGCGGTAGTCCGAGATCTGGCGCTGCGACTCGTGGAAGTTGGGGCTGGCGACGTTGCTTTCGTCCCAGTAGAACGGGCCGCTTCGCCCTGTGCATTCCGCGGGCGGCGACGCAACTTCCCGGCAACCCGCGTCGCGGTCGGTGGTCTGGGCGACGATGAAGTCCGCCTGATGCGCCCCCACCGCGCGCATTTGCGCGCCGATCTCGGCAGCGGTGCCGCTCCAGAATGCGGGCGGGAACCCGAGCAGTGCCTTGGGCGCAATCTGCCTGCCCATCTGCACCAGGCATTGGCCCAAGCCCGCGGCGGTGTTGGGCAATCCGCTGCATTCGGGCTGGCTGTTCACCAGGGCCGACAGCCGCGTTGCGTCACGGCCCGGCGCTTGCGCCGCAACGAAGCCCCAGAAGTCCGGCTCCAGGTTGACCAGGACGGGCGTCCCCAGAGCTGCGATGCGCTGGTACATCAGCCGCACCTGCGACCAGTAGCCGTTCATGAAGGCCGTGTCGTTGATGGTGCTCATGTTGCCCTCGCCGCTCGTTGCCATCTGGTAGAGCGTGAACATCGGGACGGCGCCGTAGGCTTGGGCGGCCTGCGCGGTGACGGTGATGTAGGCCCCGTCGGGGCTGTTCCAGGTGGGCCAGGCGCCTGCGCCCACGCCCACGAGGTAGGCGTCCATGATGTCCGGGTGGATGTCCTGGCTCTTCATCTGCGCGAGGGTGTTGCCCGCGCCGAGTCCGAGCAGCACGCGCGCGGGCTTGCCGAGCTTGGCCGCCAATGCGGCAGTCGCCGGGACGGTGGGCGAAGCGCCGCTGCCTGTGCCGCCGGCTCCGCCTGCATCGCCCGTGCCACCTGCAGCACCGGTGCCGCCGCCGCCTTGGCCGCCGGTAGGGCCCTGGCTGCCATTGCTGCCGGCCAGGCCCGCCAGGCCGGCGAAGCCGCCGCCACCCTGGCTACCGCCGCCTCCGCCGCCACCGCCACAGCCGAACAGGAGCACCGAAAGCATCAGCGCGAAAACGCATCGTCGAGAAAACATGGGAAATGAAAGAGAAAGGTTGATCGAGATTGAAAAGCGAATCGAATGCCGCGGCACAAGGTGCACGATCCGTACCCGCGCATGCAGGGAGGAAGGAACATGCAGATCGGACCGAAAGAGTGACACGGAGCGTCGCTTCCGGGACCGACCTGCGACAGCCCTGGCCGGCGTTCACGCTGCAGCCGACAAAAAGGGAATGTCGAAACTGCAGGCAGCTACAGCTTGAAGATCCGATCCATCTCCAACCACTTCTCCCCTTCGGGCGTCCAGGGCGTCGGCGCCTGGAACTTCCACATCAATTCTTCCCACGCGCGGATCTTCGGATCGCTGCGCGTCGCGGCCGCCATCGCCTCGGCGTCGTAGCGCGCRTCGTCSGTTTCCATCRGCATCACCATYCGCGTKCCGAGCCGGTAGATCTCCATGCCCGTYACGCCGTGCGCATGCAGATGYGCKCGCACCTCGGGCCAGATGTCGCGGTGATAGGCCTCGTACTCGGCGATCAGTGCGGGGTCGTCTTTCAGGTCGAGGGCAAGGCAGTGGCGCATGGTCGTCGGGTCTGGTGGCGGGTGAAGGGAAGCGCGAAGGATCAGGTCAGCGCCCGGTCCAGGTGCGTGTAGCCGCCGTCCACGAACACCCACTGCCCCGTCGTGTGCGAGGCCTGTTCGGAGAGCAGGAACACCACGGTGTTCGCAATCTCCTGCGGCGTGGTCATGCGGCGGCCGAGCGGGATCTTGTCGGTGATGGCCGCGAGCTTGCGGTCGGGCTCGTCGAAGGCCGAGATCCAGCGCTGGTAGAGCGGCGTTATCACCTCGGCCGGTATCACCGCGTTGACGCGCACGCCCTCCTCCAGCAAGGAGGCCGCCCACTCGCGCGTCAGCGACAGCTGCGCGCCCTTGGCCGCGGTGTAGCCGCTGGTATTGCCCTGCCCCGTGAGGGCGGTCTTCGAGGAGATGTTGACGATCGCGCCGCGGCTGGCCTTCAGGTGCGGCAGGCAGAAATGCGCCATCACATAGTAGTGGACGAGGTTCCGCTCCAGCGATGCGATGAATGCCTCGCGCCCCGCTTCGAGTCCCACGCTGTCGTTCACGCCCGCGTTGTTGACCAGCCCGTCGATGCGCCCGAACTCCGCGGCGCTGCTCTCGACGGCTTGGCCGCAGGCGGCCTCTTCCATCAGGTCGAACTGAAGGAACCGCGCCCGCGGCTGCAGCGCGTGCAGCTCCTGCTCGAACGCCGCGTCCAGCGGGTTCTTCCCGCAGATCACGGGCACCGCGCCTTCGCGCGCGAGCGTGAGCGAAATGGCCGCGCCAATGCCGCTGCCGCCGCCGGTGACCAGCACCACCTTGTCCTTCAGATTCAGGTCCATGAGCGCCCGATGCCTTTCTGTTGATCCAACTATCCGCGGAAGCGGTAGCGCTCGAGCGAGTCGGGCTTCATCGTGATCGAGAAGCCCACGGCCGTGGGCGGCATGTAGGCCGCGCCGCGGATCACGCAGGGCTCGGCGAAGTGTTCATGCAAGTGATCCACATATTCGATCACGCGCCCTTCGCGCGTTCCCGAGATGCACAGGTAATCGATCATCGACAGGTGCTGCACGTACTCGCACAGCCCCACGCCGCCGGCGTGCGGACACACGGGCAGCTGGTACTTCGCGGCCATCAGCATCACCGCGAGGATCTCGTTCACGCCGCCGAGGCGGCATGCATCGATCTGCACCACGTCGATCGCGCCGCGCATGATGAACTGCTTGAACATGATGCGGTTCTGGCACATCTCGCCCGTGGCCACCTTCACCGCCGGCGCAATGCCCTCGCGGATCTTGCGATGGCCCTCGACGTCGTCGGGGCTCGTCGGTTCCTCGATGAACCAGGGCTTGGCAAAGGCCAGCTGCCGCACCCATTCGATGGCCTGGCCGACCTCCCAGACCTGGTTGGCGTCGATCATCAGGTGGCGGTCGGGACCGAGCACTTCGCGCGCCACCGTCAACCGGCGGATGTCGTCCGCAAGGTCGCGCCCCACCTTGAGCTTGAGGTGGTTGAAGCCCGCATCCACCGCCTCCTGCGCGAGCCGCCGCAGCTTCTCGTCGGGGTAGCCGAGCCAGCCAGCCGAGGTGGTGTAGCAGGGGTAGCCATCGGCCTTCAGCGTGGCGATGCGCTCGGCCTTGCCGGCGGCCGCATCGCGCAGCAACACAAGCGCTTCCTCTGGCGTGATGCAGTCGGTGATGTAGCGAAAGTCGATGCAGCGCACCAGCGCCTCGGGGCTCATGTCCGCCACCAGCTGCCACACCGGCTTGCCTTCGGACTTGGCCCACAGGTCCCACATCGCATTGACCACCGCGCCGGTCGCGAGGTGGATGGCGCCCTTGTCGGGTCCGATCCAGCGCAGCTGGCTGTCCGAGGTGATGTGGCGCCAGAAGCGGCCCATGTCCTCGGCCACCCACTGCAGGTCGAGCCCGACCACCAAGTGGCGCATCGCCTCGATGGCCGCGCAGCAGATCTCGTTGCCGCGGCCGATGGTGAAGGTCAGGCCGTGGCCTTCGAGCCCCGGCTGGTCAGTCTCCAGCACGACGTAGGCCGCCGAATAGTCCGGGTCGGGGTTCATCGCGTCGGAGCCGTCGAGCTGCTGCGAAGTGGGAAAGCGCACGTCCAGCACGCGCATGGATCGGACGATGGTCATGAACGGGCTTTCTGCAAAAAATCAGTCGTACAGGACCGATGCGATCTTCGGGTCAGCGATGTTGGTCTTGTCGTACCAGAAGAAGCCGGTATCGACCACCTTGGGCAGCTTCTCGCCCTTGATCGCCTTCACCGCCATTTCCACCGTCTTGTAGCCCATGCCCACCGGGTTCTGCGTGATGGCGCCGGCCATGCTGCCGTCCATGATCGCGTTCTTCTGCTGCTTGCCGGAGTCGTAGCCGATGATCACGACCTTGCCGCTGCGCTTCATCTCCTTCACGCCGTTGACCACGCCGATGGCCGAGCCCTCGTTGGCGCCGAAGATGCCCTTCAGGTTGGGCGAGGCCTGCAGGATCGACTTGGTGATCTCGGTCGACTTCAACTGGTCGCCGCCGCCGTACTGCACGCTCACGATCTTGATGTTCGGGTAGGCCGACTTGATGCGGTTGACGAAGCCGTCGCGCCGGTCCACGCCGGTGCGGCTGGTCTGGTCGTGCACCACCAGCGCCACTTCGCCGGACTTGCCGATCATCTCGGCCATCTTGTCGGCAGCCAGCGCGGCGGCGGCCTTGTTGTCGGTGGTGGTGGTGGTCACGGGAATGTCGCTGTCCACGCCCGAGTCGAACGCCACCACCGGAATCTTGGCGGCCTGCGCCTTCTTCAGCAGCGGAATGGCGGCCTGGCTGTCGAGCGCGGCAAAGCCGATGGCCTGCGACTTCTTGGCGAGCGCGGCGGCGAGCATGTCGATCTGCTTGTCGACCATCGCCTCGGTCTCTGGGCCCTCGAAGGTGACCTTCACCTTCAGGTCCTTGGCGGCCTGCTCGGCGCCGGACTTCACGGCCTGCCAGAACTGGTGCTGGAAGCCCTTGGACACGAGCGGAATGTAGATCTCCTGCTGCGCCTGGGCGAAGGCCGGCAGGCCGACGAGGGCCGCGGCCAGCGCGGCGGTGGCTCTTCTTCTCTGGATCATGCGAAGTCTCCTTGGGTTGTGGAAAAGGATCAGTGCGCGCTGCTGCTGCGGCGGCGCAGGATGTCCGCGTACACGGCCAGGATGATGATCACGCCCGTGACCACCGTCTGCCATTCCTGCGCGACCGAGAGAATGCGCAGGCCGTTGGTCAGCACGCTCATGATGAAGGCGCCGATGATCGTGCCCACGATGGTGCCGGTGCCGCCGCTGAGCGAGGTGCCGCCGATGACCACCGCCGCGATCGCATCGAGTTCGTACCCCTGCCCCAGCGCCGGCTGCGCGGAGTTCAGGCGCGAGGCGATCAGGAGGCCCGCGATGCCGCAGATGCCGCCGCTCACCGTGTAGACCACGATCTTCCAGAAATCGGTGTTCACGCCCGACAGGCGCACGGCCTCCTCGTTGCTGCCGAGCGCGAAGGTGTAGCGCCCGAGGATGGTCTTGTTGAGCACGATGCTCGCGGCCACCGCCACCAGGAAGAGGATCAGCACCGCGTTGGGAATCGGCAGCGATGGAATGAAGTAGCCGATCAGCGAATCCTGCGAGATGGCCGGGAAGTCCGGCGTGTCGTTGAAGTAGATCGGCTTGGTGCCCGAGATCACGAGCGACAGGCCCTTGAGCAGCATCATCATGCCCAGCGTGGCAATGAAGGGCGGGATCTTGAGCTTGGCGATCAGCACGCCCGAGACAAACCCCGCCAGCGCACCGAAGAAGATCGCCGCCGTGATGCCCAGCGCGAGCGGCATGCCCATGTAGGTGAGCACCACGCCGGCCATGACCGCGCAGAAGGTCATCAGCGTGCCCACCGAAAGATCGATGCCCGCGGTGATGATGACGAAGGTGCAGGCAATGGCCAGCACGCCGTTCACCGCGGTCGACTGCAGGATGCTCACGAGGTTGTCGGTCTGCAGGAACTGCGGCGACGCGAAGCTGAAGAACACCAGCAGCGCAATCAGGCTGGCAAAGGCCAGGAGCTTCTGCCGCGTGGCGGGACGAAAGAGCCGCGCCTTCAGCGAGAAGCCCGGTGCGGCGGCGGCGGTGGTGGCGGTGGGGGTTGTCAAGGCGTTGTCTCCAGTCCTCAGGCGGTGGCGTCAGCAGCGGCAGCAACAGCGGTTTCACGCTGGGTGGCGAGCTGCATGATCTTTTCCTGCGAGGCTTCGCGCCCCGCCAGTTCGCCGGTGATGCGGCCTTCGCACATCACCAGCACGCGGTGGCTCACGCGCAGTATCTCGGGCAGCTCCGAAGAGATGATCACGATGGCCTTGCCCTCCGCTGCCAGCTGGTTGAGCAGGCGGTAGATCTCGGCCTTGGCGCCCACGTCGATGCCGCGCGTGGGCTCGTCGAAGAAGAGCACGCTGCAGTCGCGCAGCAGCCACTTGGCGATCACGATCTTCTGCTGGTTGCCGCCCGAGAGCAGCCGCACCTGCTGGCGCACCGAGGGCGTCTTGATGCCGAGCTGCTTCACGTAGCGCTCACCCGCGGCCTCGATGGCGGCCTGGTCGATGAAGACGCCCATCGACAGGAACTTCTTCATGCTCGGCAGCGCGATGTTGGTTTCCACGTCCATGCCGGCGGCCAGGCCGAAGTGCTTGCGGTCTTCGGAGAGATAGCCGATGCCGTGCCGCACGGCATCTTCGGGCGACTTGATCGACACCTTCCTGCCGTGCACCAAGACCTCGCCCGCGTCGATGGCGTCGGCGCCGAACACCGCGCGCGCGAGCTCGGTGCGGCCCGCGCCCATGAGCCCCGCAAAGCCCAGGATCTCGCCCTTGCGCAGCACGAAGCTGGCGTTGCGCACCACCGCGCCGCGCGTGATGCCGCGCGCCTCGAGCACGACCTCGTTGCCCGAGGTGTCGGGGAAGTCGTTCTCCACCTCGGTGAGCTGGCGGCCCACCATCATCGCGATCAGCGAGTCCATCGGTGTGCCGGCCATCGACACGGTGGCGATGTACTGGCCGTCGCGCATCACGGTCACGCGGTCGGCGATGCGCTTGAGTTCGTCCATCTTGTGCGAGATGTAGACAATGGCCACGCCCTGCGACCGGAGCTGGCCGATGATGCGGAACAGATCGGCCACCTCCTCGTTGTTGAGCGCGGCGGTGGGCTCGTCCATGATGAGCACGCGCGAGTCGAACGACAGCGCCTTGGCGATCTCCACCATCTGCTGCCTGGCGACCGTGAGTTCGCCGACCGGCGTGTGCGGGTCGAGCCGCAGGTTCATGCGCGCGAAGATGCGCTCGGCCTCGGCGCGCATCGCGTCTTCGTCGATGAAGAGGCCGAAGCGCCCGCGCGGCTCGCGGCCGATGAAGATGTTCTGCGCGGCGCTCAGGTGGTTCATCAGGTTGAGTTCCTGATGGATGATCCCGATGCCCAGCGCCTGCGCCGCGCGCGGGCTCGCGATGTCCACGGGCTGGCCGTCGAACAGCACTTCGCCGGAATCCTTGCCGTAGACGCCGGCCAGCACCTTCATGAGGGTGGACTTGCCSGCSCCGTTCTCGCCCATCAGCGCATGCACCTCGCCGGGCAGCAGGTCGAACTGCGCCTTGTCGAGCGCGCGCACGCCGGCAAAGGACTTGCAGAGGTCGCGGATGGTGACGATGGGTGCCATGCGTGTTCAGTCCGCCGAGAGGCCATAGAAGCGCTGCGCGGTGCCGCGCCAGATGTGCGACTGCTCGGCGTCCGAGAGGCGGCCGATGCAGGCTTCGCTGACGGCGATCCAGCCCGCGTAGTCGCCGGCCAGGGTGAGCACCGGCCAGTCGCTGCCCCACATGAGGCGCGCGGGGCCGAAGCTCTCGAGCAGCGGCTCCCACACCGGGCGCACGGCGCGCACCGCCACATCGACATCGTGGTGCGCCGCCTGCGGCGCCTCGCCCCAGAGCCCGGAGAACTTGCAGCACACCTGCGGCAGCGCGGCGAGCGCGGCCATGTCCTTGCGCCAGGCCGCGAAGGCTTCGCTGCCGTGCGCGCCCACGGGCGGCTTGGCGGCGTGGTCGATCACCACGGGCAATTGCGGCCAGTCTTCCAGGAAGCGCAGCAGCGAAGGCAGGTGCCGCGGCTTCACCAGCGCATCGAAGCGCAGGCCCAGGCGGATGAGGGCCTCGATGGCATCGGCACGCGGCATGCGCGCGATCCAGTCGTCGTCGGGCAGGTCTTGCAGCATCGGCCGGACGCCCTTGAACTTGGGGTGCTGCGCCATGCGCTCGAGCGAGGCCACGGCGTCGGGGCTGCCCAGGTCGACCCAGCCGACCACGCCGCCCACCACCTCGTGCGCACTGGCCAGCTCGAGCATGAAGCCGGTCTCGGCCTGCGAATCGGCTGCTTGCACCAGCACGGTCCGCTCGACACCGTGCGCCCGCAGCAGGGGCGCGAGATGTTCGGGAAGGAAGTCGCGCACCAGCGGCGCAAGGGCGGGCACATCGGCGCGCAGCCATGTGTAGTCG
>NZ_JBFTPJ010000043.1:0-13134 GCF_056398445.1 Variovorax sp. 01T439_2 | reverse complement strand
CCGCAAGAACATCAACATGGGCCTGGACCAGGCGACCGAAGTGAGCGAGCAGACGATCGCCGCCGCGCGCGCGCTGGGCTTGCGCACGCGCGCCTACGTGGCCGTGGCCTTCGACTGCCCCTTCGAGGGCGAGACGCCACTCGACGAGGTGCTGCGCCTGTCGGCCCGCATGCACGCCGCCGCGGCCGACGAGATCGTCATCGCCGACACCATCGGCTCGGCCTCGCCGGGCCAGGTGAAGGAGCGCATTTTGGCGTTGCGCGGCGTGGTGCCCATCGAGCGCCTCGCGGTGCACCTGCACGACACGCGCGGCATGGGCGTGGCCAATGCATGGGCGGCGCTCGAGGCCGGCGTGCGCCGCTTCGATGCGAGCGTCGGCGGCATCGGCGGCTGCCCGTTCGCGCCCGGCGCTGCAGGCAACCTGGCGACGGAAGACCTTGTGCTCATGGCCGAGCGCAGCGGCTTTGCCACCGGCATCTCGCTCGCCGGCCTGCTCGCGGCGGTGGACTTCGCGCAAGACGAACTGCAACGGCCGCTTGGCGGCCGCGCCATCGCCTGGCTGCGCCGCCAGCGCGACAAGGACACACAAGACAACACCAGGAGACTTGCATGAACCCGACCTTCAACCTTCCTCATCCCAACCGCCGCCAGATGCTCGCCGGCCTCGCGTCATTCGCCTCATTCGCCGCCGTCGGCACGGGCGGCACCGCCTTCGCGCAGGGCGCCAAGTACCCGAGCAAGGCCGTCACGCTCGTGGTGCCGTATTCCGCCGGCGGCGGCACCGACATCGTGGGCCGCCTGATGGCACAGCGCCTGTCGGAGCTGTGGGGCCAGTCGGTGGTGGTGGACAACCGCACTGGCGCCAACGGCGTGATCGGCTCCAGCACCGTGGCACGCTCGGCGCCCGATGGCCACACGCTGCTGCTGGTGGTGGGCTCGCACGCGGTCAACCCGGTGCTGATGAAGTCGCTGCCCTACGACACCGACAAGGCCTTCACGCCCATCACCAACATCGCGAACTCGCCGTCGGTGCTGGTGGTGCAGGCCAACGGTCCCTACAAGACGCTGGCCGACCTGCTGGCCGCGGCGCGCAAGGAAGAGCTGGGCTGCGGCTACTCGGAAGGGCAGACGCGCCTGACCGGCGAACTGATCCGCCAGGTCGGCAACCTCAAGCTGACTGGCGTGCCCTACAAGGGCGGCGCGCCGATCATGGTCGACATCATCGGCGGCCACCTGCCGATGGGCGTGACCAGCGTGCTGACTGCTCTGCCGCACGTGCGCTCGGGCGCGCTGCGCGTGGTGGGCGTTGCGGCCGATCGCCGCATGCCGCTGTTCCCCGATGCGATGACCTTCAAGGAAGCGGGGTTGAACGGTGTCGAATCGCTGAGCTGGTATGGCCTGTTCGGCCCGGCCGGCCTGCCGGCCCCGATCGTCGCGCAGATCAACCAGGACCTGAAGAAGGTCGCGGCCGACCCCGTGGTGCAAAAGCAGATGCACGACCAGGGCGCCGACATCACGCTCACGCCACCGGCCGAGTTCCGCACCTTCCTGGCGAGCGAGACGAAGAAGTGGTCGCTCGTCGCGCAGCGCGGCGGCATCACGGCGGAGTAAGCGGGCATGGCGAATCCCATCCTCCGGCAGAAGCTCGACCGCGGTGAATTCATCGTCGCGCCCGGCCTGCACGACATGATTGCCGCCACCGTGGCGAACAAGGTCGGCTTCGACATCGTCTACGGCACGGGCTACTGGCTCACCGCCTCCAGCCTGGGCCTGCCCGACGCGGGCATCGCCACCTACACGCAGATGCTCGACCGCATGGCGACGCTGGTGCGCACGAGCAAGGGGGCAGTCATCGCCGATGCCGACACCGGCTACGGCGGGCTGCTGAACGTGCACCACACGGTGCGCGGCTACGAGGCAGCGGGCGTCACGGCCATCCAGCTCGAAGACCAGGAGTTTCCGAAGAAGTGCGGCCACACGCCCAACAAGCGCTGCGTGCCCATGCAGGACATGGTCGAGAAGATCAAGGTGGCCGCCGAGGCGCGCGAGGACAAGGACAACTTCCTCATCATCGCCCGCACCGATACGCGCGCATCGCTCGGCGTCGACGAGGCGATGCGCCGCCTGGAGGCGTATGCCGAGGCCGGTGCCGACATCCTGTTCTTCGAGGCACCGCAGTCCGAAGAAGAGATGCGCAAGGCCTGCGCTGCATTCGACACGCCGATGCTGGCCAACATGGCCGATGGCGGCACGACGCCGATCCTGCCCGTGAAGGTATTGGAGGAGATCGGCTTTGCGCTGGCCATCTACCCCTCGCTCACCAGCCTGTCGGCCGCAGCCGCGATGGAGCGCGCGTTGAGCCACCTCAAGGACAGCGGCGTCAGCCAGGCGCCCGAGGTGCCGCTGTTCGACTTCAACGAGTTCTGCGGTCTCATCGGCTTTCAGGAAGTGTGGGATTTCGACAAGCGCTGGGCGCGCTGAAGATTCAATCAACAAAAGGACGGAGACAAAACCCATGACGAACACCTACAACGCTTCGCGCCGCCGCTTGCTGGCGCTGGCAATAGCCACTACCAGTGCGCTCGCCATCGCAGCAACGCCGGCGCACGCTCAGCAGGACTACCCGAACAAGCCGATTCGCCTCATCGTGCCTTTCACACCCGGTGGCGTGACGGACACCGGCGCGCGCGTCGTGGCCGAGCGCCTCGGGGCCCGGCTGGGCCAGCAGGTGGTGGTCGACAACCGGCCCGGCGCGTCCGGCAACATCGGCACACAGATGGTCGCGGCCGCGCCGCCCGACGGCTACACGCTGGTGCTGGGCTTCGACGGTACGCTGGTCATCAACCCGCACGTGTTCGCGAAGGTCCCGTTCGACACAGTGAAAGACTTCGTGCCCGTCAGCAAGATCGGCGATGCGGTGCTCGTCATCGTCACGCACCCCTCGGTGCCCGCGAAGACCTTGCCCGAGCTGATCGCATATTCGAAGAGCAACCCGGGCGGCTTGTCCTACGGCAGCTCTGGCACGGGTGGCACGCCCCACGTCGCCGCTGAAATGCTCAAGGTGAAGACCGGCGCCAACTTCGTCCATGTGCCCTACAAGGGCGGCGGCCAGGCCATGACCGACGTGGTCGGCGGCCAGCTGCCGATGCTCTACACCGCCGTGGCCGGCGCGCTGCCCTTCATCGAGAGAGGACAGGTGCGCGCCATCGCGATTTCGAGCGCGCAGCGGCTGCCATCGCTTCCCGACGTGCCCACCGTCGGCGAAACCGTGTCGGGCTTCGAAGCGAGTTCCTGGATCGGCATCCTCGCGCCCGCCAA
This sequence comes from Variovorax sp. 01T439_2, assembly GCF_056398445.1. Classification (NCBI taxonomy): domain Bacteria; kingdom Pseudomonadati; phylum Pseudomonadota; class Betaproteobacteria; order Burkholderiales; family Comamonadaceae; genus Variovorax; species Variovorax sp. 01T439_2. The sequence goes on along the minus strand of NZ_JBFTPJ010000043.1, from coordinate 9,816 downwards.
GACCCCCACGCCCATCATCGACCGCATTCAGCGCGAGTTGCATGCCGTGGTGAACGAGCCCGCGGTCAAGGAGCGCCTCGCCAAGCTCGGCATCACGTCGGTGGGCAATACGTCGGCGGAGTTCGGGCAACAGATCCAGGCGGATTTGAAGAAGTACGCGGATGTAGTGAAGGCGGCCGGGATCAAGATTGATTGAGGCGAGACATCCGGTCAGGGCATGGGCAGCAGCGCTCCAACGCTCAAGGTGCGAGGCCAGCTGATTTCACGATGGCTGCGTATTTGCTGACTTCCGCTGCCGCGTAGCTGGCGAACGCTGCGGCGTTCCGGGTATCCGGCTCCGTGCCGATTTCCCTCAGGCGCTGCACCATGGCGGGAGCCCGCAGGACATCGGTCATCGCCTCGGACAGCTGCTTGAGTACAGGCTGCGGGACCTTGGCGGGTGCAAATATGCCGAACCAGGCGCTGACCTCGAAATCCGGCAAGCCACTCTCCGCCACTGTGGGCACGTCGGGTAGCAACGGACTGCGATGCAGGCTTGTCACGGCCAGCGCCTTGACCTTCTGGGCCTTGAGGTTGGGCAGGGCGGTGGTCTGAAGGTCGAACATCACGGGGACATGCCCGGCCAGCACGTCCGCAAGCGCTGGCGCACTGCCGCGGTACGGCACGTGCAGCAGCTGGACATGCGCGGCGTTCGCTAGCATCTCGCCCGCCAGGTGGTTGGATGTTCCGGGGCCGGCCGACGCAAAGCTGATCGTGCCGGGGCGGCTCCTGCCGGCTGCGATCAGTTCCGCCACATTGCTGTAGGGAGCGGCGGGATGGGCCACCAGCACGAAGGGAATCGATGCCAGTGCGCTGACGACTGCAAAGCCCTTGATCGGGTCGTAGCCCACCTTGCTCATGGCCGGATTGATCGCCTGGGAACTGACGGTGCCCATGAGCAAGGTGTAGCCGTCGGGCTTGGCGTCTGCGACGAAACGTGCGCCGATGGCGGTGCCGGCGCCGGCCTTGTTCTCCACGATCACGGGCTGTCCGAGGCGCGCCGCCAGCTGCTCTCCGACAGTGCGCGCGAGGATGTCGGCCGAGCCTCCCGGCGGATACGGAACAACGAGCGTGATCGGGCGGGCAGGGTAGGTCTGTGCGAGCGACGGCACAGCGAAGACGACTGCGGCCAACAGCACCGGGGTGGCGAGCAGCTTCATGAGTTTCATCGTGGACTCCAGTTGGCAGATGCGGGACGAAACCGGCGGCGCTCCCCGGCGCCTTTTGCCGACATGATGCAAACGGCTCGTCATAACGTCCAATACGGACTGCGTACCGAATCCATACATGAATCGAATCACCATTCGTCCGGCCGCCACGACCGGATTCAGGTGCTGCGCGCGTGCGCCACGGCCTTGCCTGCCACTGCCAGGAAGGAATGGATGACTGGGTTGTCGTTGGTGCGGCTGTAGGCGAAAGCCAGCTGGTAGGTGGGTGGTGCCCGCGTTTCGGCCACGTCAAGGAAAGCCACGTCCTTCATGGCCAGCATGCGCATGGAGGCCGGCACCAGGGCGATGCCCAGGCCGCCGGCGACCAGTGTCAGCACGGCCTGCATCTGGGAGGCTTCCTGGACGACCCTGGGCGAGAAGCCCGCGGCCTTGCAGGCGCTGAGCAGCGCCGCCACGAAGCCCGCGCCCTCGGCCGCTGGAAAAGCGATGAAGGACTCTGCCGCAAGGGCCTTGATCTTCACGGAGCGCTGTTTTGCGAGGGCATGGCTGCGAGGCACGGCAATGACGAAACCCTGTGCCTGGAGATCGACAAAGGCAAGGTCCGGCACGTCCTGCAGCGGGCCGACCACCAGGGCCAGGTCGACCTCGGCGCGCCGCAGCGCCTCCACCTGCCGGGTGGTGGTCTCCGCGGTCACATGCAGGTGGACCGTCGGATAGTCGCGCTGGAACCGCTTGAAGATGTCCGGCAGAAGATCGAGCGCGGCACTCGGCACGAAGGACAGGCTGAGCGAGCCTTCCGCGCCCTGGGCGGCACGCCGCGCGCGTTCCGTGGCCGCATGGGCCTGTGTCAGCAGGCGCTGCGCATCCTTCAGGAATACCTTGCCTGCCGGCGTCAGGCGCACATGGTGCCGGCTGCGGTCTATCAGCAGCGTGCCTACCTGCAGTTCCAGGTTGCGTATGGCCACGCTCAGCGGCGGCTGGGACATGTGCAGCTTCTCCGCCGCACGGCCGAAGTTGAGCTCTTCCGCCACCACCACGAACTGACGCAACTGCCTGAACTCGATCATCTGGAGAGCCTCGTGAACGTTGAGTCGATATACACAGTTCGGATCACGACTCCATTTAAACAGTATTGGATGTATCAAGAGCACGCGCCTAGCATGAGCGGCATCCCCCATTGCCGAATGAAGGAGCCATGCCCATGCAGCCGTCCCTGCTCGAAGAAATTCCCGCCGTTCCCAACCMCTATCCGGTCGTGTCGAAGATCGAATACCCGGAGGTCTGGCGCCTCTGCACCCAGGCACGCGACTTGGCCTGGAACCCGATCGCCGACATCGACTATTCCGATCTCCAGAAGGCCGATCTGCCGCCGGAAGTGCGCAAGGCGGGCGCCGAATGGTGGAGCCTGCGTGCCTGGATGGAGCACGGCGCCACGCCCTATGGCGCAGAGCGCCTGCGCGAAGCGATCTTTCAACACCAGCCCTTCGAGGTGAAGCAGCACATCACCAACTTCATCGCCGAGGAATTCCGGCATCACGAGGCCAGCTTCCGCATCGCCGACGCGCTCGCCGAATACGAGCCCATGCCGCGTTCGGACTACTTCAAGGACATCATCCCGCGCTTCCACGACGAATCGGACGAGAAGGCCATGAGCTTCTTTGCCGGCCTCTCGGTCAACACGCTGTTCGAGCAGCTGTCCGGCGACCTGCTGCAGGCGCGCTACGAGAACGCCCGGTTCGACTCGATCCGCGAGGTCTGCYGGCTGATCCTGCGCGACGAGGCCCGCCACATCCAGTTCGGCCGCATCATCATGCGGCGCTTCTTCAGCGAGTTGCCCTCGGAGGAAAAGCGCCTCATCGGCCTGAAGGTCGCAAAGAAGCTGCGCGGCAGCCTGCTCAACGGTGTCTATGCCGTCGTCAACCTGCCGGACGCCGAGCGCGCACGCTCCGGCCGCAACCGGGCGCTGGCGGCCGACCATGGCCTTGGCGCGACGCATCCCGATGAAGAGATCGGCATCATCCGCATGGGCGTGAACAAGATCCGCGAGGACATCGGCGTGTACGGCGTCGAGATCCCGGCCATTCCGGAAATCGACAGCGTCGTGCACTGAGACTGCCATGCATCAACGCATCGTTCCCGACAATGTCGCAGCGCCCGCGGGTGCCTACAGCCACGGCATCACCACCCACGGCCCAGGAACCTGCCTGCACGTCGCGGGCCAGATCGGCGTGACCCCGCAGGGCCGTCTGCTGGAGGGCTTCGAGGCCCAGGCAGACCAGGCCTGGAAGAACCTGGTGGCGGTGCTGCAGGCGGCCGGCATGGACGCATCGCACCTGGTCAAGGTGACGACCTACCTCACCCGTGCCGCGGACCTGCCTCGGCTCAATGCGATCCGCAGCGTGTACCTTGGATCGGCGCGGCCGGCCTCGACCCTGATGGTGGTCGCGGCGCTGGCGCACCCGGACTGGTGTTTCGAGGTCGAAGCCACGGCCTTCCGGCAGGACTGACCGGCCATGCGCGCGATCCCCCGGCCCGCCGGCATGGACGAACTGCTGCGCGAGGTCGGCCCGGTGTGGCAGCAGGACATCCGCGGCGCGGGCGACCGGGTCAAGGCCGCCTACCTGCCTGTGCTGATGGCGGCGCCGCACGGCGGCGTCGACGTCACGCGTGACCTTTCCTACGGATCTCACGCGCGCCAACGGCTGGACGTCTATTGTCCGGCCGTTGCGCGCGACGCGCCCGTGGTGGTCTTCGTGCACGGCGGCGCTTTCGTGCGTGGCACCAAGGACATCAACGATGCCATGTACGCCAACGTGCTGACCTGGTTCGCTCGCCAGGGTTGCGTGGGTGTCAACGTGGAGTACCGGCTGGCACCGGAGGCGCCGCATCCGCAAGGCGCCCTGGACGTTGCCGCGGCCTGCGCCTGGGTGTCCGCGCACATCGGCGGCTTCGGTGGCGATCCGCGCAGCATCTGCCTGATCGGCCACTCCGCCGGCGGCACCCATGCGGCGACCTTCGCCTGCGATCCGGCGCTCGCCCATCTGCGGCGCGACGTGTGCTGTCTGGTACTCGTGTCCGCGCGGCTGCAGGCCGACAGCCTGCCGGAGAACCCCAACGCGGCCGGCGTGCGGGCGTATTTCGGCGAGGACGCAAGCCGCTATCCATCCCTCTCGCCCATGGCGCATGCGGCGCACCTCGCAATGCCCGTGTTCGTCGTCAATGCGCAATACGAGAATCCGCTGCTCGACGTCTATGCGACCGAGTTTGCCTATCGCGTGGCGGAGGCGCGCCGTGTCGCGCCGCGCCACATGACGGTCGCGGACCACAACCACGTCTCCGTCATGGCGCATTTCAACAGCGGGGAGCAGCTGTTGGGCGAGCAGATCCTCGACTTCTTCGCGGGCTCTTGTCGCCGGTAGGGAAGGCGTCAAGCATTCGCGCGAGCTCCTGCGAGTTTTCCCGCGGGGTTCTCTACACGCTGTCGGCGCATGGGCGGTCGCCGGTCTCGGTGCTGGATCGAGAACCCGTTTTTCATTATTGCGAATGCATTCGCAATTGCAATATAGTCGGGGCATGGAACACCCAACCCGCCAACCTGAAGCATCACCCCATGCCTGGCCGGAAAGCCCGCCGAGCCTGCTGATGGCCAGCGCATGGGTGCGTGTGGCGGGCGCGCTGATGCTTGCCGCGGCACTGTGGCTGGCTGTCGGCTGGGCGCTGAAATGAGCGGGGCGCCGATGCCTCCTCCCGCCATCCGGCTGACCAACCTCACCGTGGCCTATCGCGGCCACCCGGCTGTGCATCACCTGTCGGGGGAGTTCGCGCCGGGCTCGCTCACCGCCATCGTCGGGCCGAACGGTGCGGGCAAGACCAGCCTGCTCGCCGCGATCATGGGACGCATCCGGCCGGCCGAGGGAGGGGTCTCCTTCGATGGCGACTCGCGCGACCGCATCGCGTGGCTGCCGCAGCAGGCCGAGATCGACCGGAGCTTTCCGATCCGGGTGTTCGACCTGGTGGCGCTCGGGCACTGGGGAGGGCTCGGCAGCTTCAAGGGCATCGCCGCGCGGCAGCGCGATGCCGTGGGAGACGCGCTCGAGGCCGTCGGCCTTGGCGGCTTCCAGCGCTGCGGCATCGCCGAGCTGTCGGCGGGGCAGTTCCAGCGCGTGCTCTTTGCGCGCGTGCTGCTGCAGGACGCACCCGTGATCCTGCTGGACGAACCTTTCAACGCGATCGATGCGCGCACCACTGCCGACCTGCTGGCCGTGGTCGCGCGCTGGCACGCGGAGGCGCGCACCGTGATTGCCGTGCTGCACGACCTCGAGCAGGTGCGCCTTCATTTCGACCGCACCTTGCTCATGGCAAGGCGCTGCGTGGCTTGGGGGCCGACGGCCGAAGTGCTGCATGCCGAGAACCTGTTCCGCGCGCGCCAGATGGCCGAGGCGTGGGACGAGGATGCGCCTGTCTGCAAGGAGGCTGCATGAGCCGCCGGGCCGCTCCCAAGGCGAATACCGCAGCGCGTAGCGCGGAGGTTGTGTCATGACCGCAGGTGCCTTGCTGGTCCAGCCCTTCTTGGAATACGGCTTCATGCGCCGCGCGCTGGTGGCCACGCTGGCGCTCGGCCTGGGCAGCGCGCCGATCGGCACCTTGCTGGTGTTGCGGCGCATGAGCCTGATGGGCGATGCGATGGGGCACGCGCTGCTGCCGGGTGCGGCGCTCGGCTTTCTGTTTGCCGGCTTCTCGCTGGCGGCGATGAGCGCGGGCGGATTCTTCGCGGCGCTCGCGGTGGCGCTGGCGGCGGGTTTCGTCACGCGCGTGACCTCGCAGCGGGAGGACGCGAGCTTTGCGGCCTTCTACCTGATCGCGCTCGCGCTGGGCGTGCTGCTGGTGTCGACCCACGGCAGCAGCGTCGACCTGATGCACATGCTTTTCGGCACCATCCTTGCGGTGGACGACGCGGCGCTGCTGCTGATGGCCGGCGTCGCTAGCCTGACCCTCGTTGTGCTGGCCGTGATCTACCGGCCGCTGCTCGTGGAATGCCTCGACCCGGGCTTCCTGCGCAATGTGGGCGGGCCCGGTTCGCTGGTGCATGGCGTCTTTCTGGTTCTTACGGTTGCAAACCTGGTGGCGGGCTTCCAGGCGCTGGGCACGCTGATGGCGGTCGGCTTGATGATGCTGCCGGCCACCGCGGCGCGCTTCTGGGCCGCCGAAGTCTGGAGCCTTGCGCTGGTTGCAGCCGGCATGGCGCTGCTGTCCGGCTTTGCCGGGCTGCTGCTGTCCTTCCATGCGCAGTGGCCCTCGGGCCCCGCGATCGTGCTGGTGGCGGGCGCGGCCTACCTGCTGTCGCTCGTGTTCGGATCGCACGGCGGACTGCTCGCCCGGCTCCTGCGCCCACGTTCTCATCGAAATGCCTGACATGAACTTTCCATCGAATCCCGCGCGCCGCTGCTTCTTCGCCGCGTCGCTCGTTGCGCTGCCGCTGCCAGTGCTTGCGCAATCCACCGCACCACGGCCGCTGCGCGTCGTCGCGAGCTTCTCGATCCTTGCCGACATGGCGCGCGAGATCGGCGGCAGCGCCGTCGAGGTTGCGGCCCTGGTCGGTCCGGACTCCGACGCGCACGTCTTCCAGCCGAGCCCGGYCGATGCGCGGCGCCTTGCCAATGCAGAACTGGTCGTCGTCAACGGACTGGCGTTCGAAGGCTGGATGGACCGGCTGGTGCGCTCATCCGGCTACCGCGGTCCCGTCGTGGTGGCCAGCGATGGCGTGCCGGTGCGCCGCATGGGCCGTGCGCCCGATCCGCATGCATGGCAGGACCTTGCGAACGCGCAGCGCTATGCCGCGAACCTGCGCGATGCGATGGCGCGGGCACGGCCGGCATTCGCGGCCGAGATCGGCCGGCGCTGCGCGAGCTACATCGAGCGGCTCCAGGCGCTCGACCGCGAGATTCGCGCACGTTTCGACGCGATGCCGCGCGAGCATCGCCGCGTGATCAGTTCGCACGATGCGTTCGGCTATTTCGGCGCGGCCTACGGCATCGAGTTTCTTGCGCCGCAGGGCATGAACACCGACAGCGAGGCCTCCGCCGCCTCGGTCGCGCGCCTGATCGGCCAGATCCGGCGCGAGGATGTGCGCGCGGTGTTCGTCGAGAACATTTCCGATCCGCGCCTGGTACAGCGCATTGCACGCGAGGGCGGGGTCACCGTCGGCGGCCGGCTCTATTCCGACGCGCTGTCGGCGCCGGGGACCGAGGCGGACACCTACCTGAAGCTGTTCGCGCACAACGCCACAACCATTGCCTCGGCGCTCTCGGCGAAGCGCTGAGCTTGCCGAGCGCCCGATCAATCTTTACGCAGCCCACCCATGRSCCTCATTCCCGYCACCATCCTCACCGGCTTCCTCCAGCGGCAAGACCACGCTGCTGAACCGAATCCTGAAGGAGCAGCACGGCCACAAGATTGCCGTGATCGAGAACGAGTTTGGCGAAGCGGGCATCGACAACGAACTGCTGGTACAGGAAGAGGGCGAGCAGATCATCGAGATGAACAACGGCTGCATTTGCTGCACCGTGCGCGGCGACCTGGTGCGCATCCTCGGCGAGCTCGCGGCGCGCCGCAAGAACGGCAGCGCGAGCTTCGAGCGCGTGATCATCGAGACCACCGGGCTGGCCGACCCGGCGCCCGTGGCGCAGACCTTCTTCGTCGATGAAGAGATCAGCCAGACCTATCTGCTCGATGCGATCGTGACGCTGGTCGACGCCAAGCATGCGATGGCGCAGCTCGACGAGCACCATGAAGCCCAGGAGCAGGTGGGTTTTGCGGACCGCATCCTGCTTTCGAAGACCGACCTGGTGCCGGTCGACGAGGTGAAGGCGCTCGAGCAGCGCCTGCTGCGCATGAATGCGCGCGCGCCGATCACCGCAGCGCATTTCGGCCAGGCGCCGATCGACCAGCTGCTCGACATCCGCGGGTTCAACCTCAACGCGATCCTGGAGATAGAACCCGACTTCCTGACCGATGACGATCACGAGCACGATGACGATGTATCGAGCTTCGTGTTTCGCGCCGAACGGCCCTTCGATGCGGCGCGGCTGGAGGACTTTTTCGGCGCCATCCTGCGCATCTACGGCACCCACCTGATGCGCTACAAGGGCGTGATCGCAGTGTCCGGGCTGGACACCCGCGTGGTGCTGCAGGGCGTCCACATGCTGATGGGCACCGAGGCCGGCGCCAGCTGGAAAGAGGGCGAGCCGCGCCACAGCCGCATCGTCTTCATCGGCAAGCAGCTGCCCAGGGATGTGCTGGTGCAGGGACTCGAACAATGCCTGGCGCCGGCGCCGTAAGCCGTCCTTGCAGGCCGGACCTGATTCCCCGCGCGTCCGTGGTTGAGCGCCTTCAGGCCGCAACGGCAATCGGAAAGCGCGCCTGCAGGCCATCCGGCCCGCGCTCGAAGGGCACTGTGACGGCCTCCCTCGCGGCCTGCGGAAGATTGCGCCAGAGGTAGTCGCGCGCATTGCCCGGATCGCCGGCCACGTAGAGCTGCGTAGTCAGCAGCTCGCGCGTGCCGAGCTTCACCTTGACGTGGATGTGCGGCGTGCGGCCGCTGTAGGGCACCGGGCGGATGGTGCGGAAGCGGTAGCTGCCGTCTTCGCCGACCGTGACGCGGCCGAAGCCCTGGAAGGCGGCGTCGGCGCGGTCGCCGTCGCCGGGGTGGTGGTAGTGGCCGTTCTGATCGCACTGCCAGATCTCGACCTGCGCGCCGCGCAGCGGCCTGCCGCTCAGGTCGGTCACCGTGCCGTCGACCCAGGCCGGCTGGCCGCTGCGGTAGTCCAGCGTGCCGTTGCGCAGCAGATCGCCATCGGAATCCTGCGGCAGGCGCACGGGGTAGAAGGGTCCCTCGGTCTGCGAAGGGGTGGCGAGCCGGCTTGCCGCCGGCTGTGCGCGGGCGCCCAGCCAGAGCGCGGGCATGACAACGAGCGCTGCGGCGACGGTGCGCCGGGGAAGGCCGGGTGCTGGTGGGGCGTTCATGGCAAGTCAGAGCCGTGCAGCATGCGCCGAGTTCCGGGTGCGGGTCAACCGACGGTCTCCGGCCGTGTTTGAATGCACCGGTGAATCCGATATCTCCCATGCCCGAACAACTGCTGCTCCCAGGCATCGATCCCGCGCCGCCGCCGTTGCGCCGCCCGCGCCGCACCGTATCACCCAAGGAGCGCCTGCCGCGCTCGCTGTTCTTCGCGATCTTTCCGCGCCCCGAAGATGCCGCGTCGATTGCCGCGCTGGCGGCCCGCCTGAAGGACCGGCACGCGCTCAAAGGCAAGCTGACCGAGGCGCATCGCCTGCACGTCACGCTGCATCACCTCGGGCATTTTCCGGCAGTGCCGCGCGAAAAGGTGCAAGCCGCCCTGCAGGCCGCGGCCGCCGTGGCGCCGCCGTCGTTCGAGGTGGTGTTCGACGAGGCCATGCGCTTCGAGCAGAGCAAGGCCTTCGTGCTGTGCGGCGGCGGCAGCGGCACCTCGGCGCTTGCGGCATTCAGGCAGCGGCTGGGCGAGGCACTGGCGGATGCGGGCTTCAAGCCCGAGCGCGGCTTCACGCCTCACATGACGCTGGCCTACAC
>NZ_JBFTPJ010000042.1:0-16067 GCF_056398445.1 Variovorax sp. 01T439_2 | reverse complement strand
GTGTTGGTAGCCATGGCTGTGTTCTCCTGAAGTGCAGAGGATGACCCTCCACTGGCACGACGAACGAGGCGGCGGAAAATCGACAGCGAACTGTAGCGCCGTGCGAAAAAATTTTTTGAGGCCGAAAGTTCGCAGTTTCTTTGGCCTGCGCGCCCTGGTCAGGCGGAGCGCAGGAGAAGAGCCTCGCGCTCTTCGATCCAGTGCGAGCCGTGCCCGTAGATCGCATTCTGGACTTCGCAGATCACCTGGGCCTCCCTGCGCGCTGCAGGGGTTTCGGGCACCCACAGGCCGTCGTCGCAGTGCTCGTCGTCCTCGTCGTGGACGACGCTCGAACGCCAGTTGACGCAGATCTGCTTCATTCGATTCGAGGCGGACGGGGAAGGGTGGTGGAGTGCGGGCCGCATGGCGTGCTTTGCTGGATGGCGGCGATCCTACAAGCGCGCATTGGCAAACGGAGTACGTCGGGCAGGATGCCCGCGGAGGAAGCTGTGCAAATTTGCGCACGTTGCGGTGAATCCTGCGGGTTCGCGTGCCCATGCATACTGCGCGCGATGATGAAGAACCCGCACCACGACTGCCGCGTCTTCGGCTCGCCCTGGGAAGGCGTGCATGGCACCCGCATCTCGAGCCAACGGCGCTACGGCAGGCATTGGCATGCCACCTTCGGCATCGGCGTCATCGACGAAGGCGCCCAGCGCTCGGCCAGCGGGTGCGGCGAGGTCGAGGCCCATGCCGGCCATCTCATCGCGACGAATCCGGGCGAAGTGCATGACGGGCGGCCGCTCGGCGCGCCGTTCCGGCGCTGGCGCATGCTGTATCTCGAACCCGCTGCGATCCGATGGGCCGTGGATGCGGCTGCAATGGGCGCGGCGAACGAGGACATGGCCCTGGTCCGCCCCRTCATCAAGGACGAGGGGTTGCGGCGCATGCTCGGCGAGCTCCTGCGGCTGCTGGAGGCGCGCACTGCCGCGCCGCAGCGGGCAGAGGTGGATGCACTGCGCTGCGAGGAGCTGCTCGTGCAGACCTGCACCATGCTCGCATCGCGCCACGGTGCGCAAAGGCTGCCCACGCGCGCCGCATCGGCCGACGTCTCGCAAGCGCGCGACATGCTCGCGGATTGCCTTGCGCAGCCGCCCAGCCTGGCGCAGCTCGCTGCGTCTTCGGGGCTGAGCAAATACCAGCTGCTGCGGCGCTTCAAGGCGGTCCATGGCGTTACGCCGTTCGCGTGGCTGTTGCAGCAGCGCGCGGAAGTGGCGCGCGGCCTCATCCGGCGCGGCACTGCACTGGCGGATGCGGCCATGGCGACGGGCTTTGCCGACCAGAGCCACATGACGCGCGCGTTTGCACTGCACTTCGGCTTCACGCCTGGTGCATGGCAGCGCGCCTGGGCGGCGCCCGCACGGCTGCAATAGCGTTCAAGACACGCCGCGGCGCCAGCGACACACTGGGCCATGCACTCTTTCTTCTTCTCTCATTCGCCGGAAATCTGGCAGCGCCATCCCGAACTGGTGCCCGGCGTCCTGCTGGCCCAGGGCATCCACCGGAACGCCTGCGTGCAGGCGCAGGTGGCGCACTACCACGGCGTGGCGCGCGCACGGCTCGAAACCGTCGGCTCGGAAGCCGATCTTCCGGAGATCCAGGCCTGGCGCCGCACCTTCGCACGCATGGGGCTCAAGCCCACGCAGTACCGGTGCGCCTCCGAGTCGCTGCTGCGCCGGTTCAGGAAGGAAGGCGCGCTGCCGCCGATCCATCCGCTCGTCGATTTGTGCAACGCGCTGTCGCTGGCCTTCGCGATTCCGATCGCGGTGTTCGACCTGTCGAAGGTGGCCGAGGGGCTGCAAGTGCGGTGCGCCGACGGCAGCGAAAGCTACCTCGCGTTCTCGGGCGAAACGGAAACGCCCGAACGCGGCGAAGTCGTCTTTGCGGATGCCGCAGGCTGCGCGCATGCGCGGCGCTGGACCCATCGCCAGAGCGCGCTTTCGGCCGTGCGCGATGAAACCTCCCGCGTCCTCATCGTGGCCGAGGCCCTGCATGCGGATGCCGCCAACGATGTCCGGCAGCTGCTGGATGCACTGTCCCGGGCATTGGCCGAGACCTGGGCGCCGCCGGCCGCGAGCGCGCTGTTGCGGCAAGACGCGCCCCGCCTGGTGTTCTGAAAAGCGGCCGTCCCCCGAGGCGCCCGGTCAGGCGCGCCGCTTGAAGAGCGCGGACGCGCCGCTCGCGTGCGCCACATCCTCGGCCGTGGCCAGCAGGGCCGGGCCCAGCGCGAGCATGCGTTCTTCGGTCAGCCGCACCAGCGGCCCGGCGATGGTGATGACGCCGATCACCGCGCCGTTGCCGCTGCGCACCGGCGCGGCCATGGCCGTCATGGCGGGCGCGAACACCTCGTTGATCATCGCGAAGCCGCGCTTGCGGGCCGCGCGCAGGTACACCAGCAGTGCCTTGACGGTGGTCGGCGCCTTCGGGCCGTAGTCCTCGGGCTTGCCGAAGCCTTGCCTGGCGACCAGCTGGAGCGCCTGTTCGTCCGTCATGGTCGACAGCCACGCGTGGCCCGCGGAACTGCACGAGAGGTTGACCGAGAGGCCCATGTCGGGGTCGTAGCGCAGGCCGCGCACGGCGCCTTGCGCCTTGGCGACGAAGGTCAGCTCGTCGCCGTCGACCACCGCCAGCCGCACCAGCTCGCCCGATTCGGCCGCGAGCCGGTCGAGCAGCGGCTGTGCCACGTCGACGATGCCGCTGTTGCTCAGGAAGCTCAGGCCGAGCGACACCAGCTTGATCGTGAGCATGTAGTCGCCATGGCTCTGGTCCTGCCGCACATAGCCGCAGCGGATCAGCTCGCCCAGCAGGCGGTGGGTGGCGCTCAGCGGCATCTCCAGCTCGGCGGAGAGCGCGGAAAGCGCGCGGCCTTCGGGGTGGCCGGCCAGGTGTTCACGCATTGGCCGTTCCGGCGCTTGCGCAGGAGGCGCAGGAACGCGTCATCCGCTTCGGCCACCTCAACAACGCCGACCACCCGGTGAGCTTTGGCGTGAAGCGCTTTGCCGAGCTGCTGGCGGCCAAGAGCGGCGGCAAGATGAAGGTGCAGGAGTACCCGGCCTCGCAGCTGGGCAACGAGATGCAGCAGCAGTCGGCGCTGCAGGGCGGCGTGCAGCAGATGTCGGCGCCGGCCACCACCTCGCTCGCGGGCATCGTGAAGGAGTTCGGCCTGGTCGACTTTCCGTTCGCGGTCGGCAACTTCGCGCAGGCCGATGCGCTGCTCGACGGCCCGCTCGGGCAGGGCGCTCATTGCGAAGCTGCCGGAGAAGGGCCTGGTCGCGCTGGGCTACTGGGACCTGGGCTTTCGCAACGTCACCAACAGCAAGCGCCCGATCACCCGGCCCGAAGACCTGGAGGGCCTGAAGATCCGCGTGATTCCCAACCCGGTGTTCCTGGAGACCTTCAAGTCCTTCAAGGCCAACCCGGTGCCGATGCCCTTCGCGGAGCTCTACGGCGCGCTCGAGTCGAAGGCGGTCGACGGCCAGGAGAACCCGTACTCGGTGATTCTTTCGAACAAGTTCTTCGAGGTGCAGAAGTTCGTGAGCGCCACCAACCATGTGTACGCGGCCAACATCGTGCTGGTCAGCAAGAAGTTCTGGGACACGCTCAATCCCGCGGAGCAGAAGATGATGCGCGAGGCTGCAGACGAGGCCCGGGGCTACCAGCGCCAGGTGAGCCGCGCCGCCGCGCAGCGGGCCGTGGGCGAGCTCCAGGCCAAGGGCGCGAAGTTCAACGAGGTGGCGCCGGCCGAGCAGGCCCGCATGCGGCAGATTGCGAGGCCCGTCATCGAGCGCTTCTCCGCCAGCTACGACCCCGCCATCGTCAAGCTCTACAACGACGAACTTGCGCGCATCCGCAAATAGGAAAGAAGCCACGGAATGAAGATCCTCGTCCTGCACGGCCCCAACCTCAACCTGTTCGGCCGCCGCGAACCCCACATCTACGGCACCACCACGCTGGCCGAGATCGACGCCTTGCTGCACAAGCTCGCGGGCGAACTCGGCGCCACGCTGGAGACGATCCAGTCGAACCACGAAGGCGTGCTGGTGGACTTCCTGCACGCGCACATCGATGATGCGCAGGGCGCGCTGGTCAATCCGGCAGGCCTCACGCAGCACGGCGTTCCGCTGCACGATGCGATCAAGGCCATGCCGTTTCCGACCATCGAGGTGCACATGTCGAACATTGCCGCGCGCGAGGCCTGGCGCGCGCACTCGATCATCTCGCCAGCCGTCAAGGGCACGGTCCAGGGCCTGGGACCGCAGTCGTACCTGGCCGCGCTGCGCGCGCTGGTCGAGATGCAGCAAAGGCAACCGGCCGGCGCCTGAAGAGAGCCCCGGCGGAACACACGAAGGAGACGCCCATGAAAGGCTCGAAGCAGAAATGGCTGGCGGTGGCCGTCGCGGCATTCGCCGCATTGGCGGCGGCCGGTGCCGGCGCGCAGGTCAAGGAACGCACGCTCAAGTTCGCGTTCCAGAACCAGACCGGCCATCCGCAGGCGCAGGGCGCGCAGAAGTTCGCCGACATCGTCGCGGCCAAGTCCGGCGGCAAGATCACGGTCAAGCTGTTTCCGGGCGGCACGCTCGGCGGCGACCTGCAGACCGTGTCTGCGCTGCAGGGCGGAACGGTCGAGCTCACGGTGCTCAACGCAGGCATCCTCTCGGCGCAGCTCAAGGAGTTCGCGGTCTTCGACTTTCCGTTCCTCTTCAACAGCGGCAAGGAGGCCGATGCGGTCACCGACGGGCCCTTCGGCCAGAAGCTGATGGCAAGGCTCGACGACAAGGGCCTGCACGGCCTTGGCTACTGGGACCTGGGCTTTCGCAATCTCACCAACAGCAAGCGGCCGATCGCGGCGGCCGACGACATCGCGGGGCTCAAGATCCGCGTCATTCAATCGCCGATCTACATCGACCTGTTCAGCGCGCTGGGCGCCAATGCCACGCCGCTGCCGTTCCCCGAGCTCTATACCGCGCTCGACCAGAAAGCGGTCGACGGGCAGGAGAACCCGAACACCACCATCCTGGCCTCCAAGTTTGCCGAGGTGCAGAAGTTCATCACCCAGACGCGGCACGTCTACAACCCGCAGGCGCTCCTGGTCAGCAAGAAGACCTGGGACGGCATGAGCGCCGACGAGCGGCAGATCCTCACCGAGGCTGCCAGGGATTCGACCGTGTTCCAGCGCGCGGCCTCGCGCAGCGCCGCCGACAGCGCGCTCGAGGCGCTCAGGAGAGCCGGCATGACCGTCTCGGAACTGCCGCCGGAAGAAATGGAGAAGCTGCGCGCCAAGGTGAAGCCGGTGATCGACAAGTATTCCGCGTCGGTGGGCGAGGCCACGGTCAAGGAGCTGATGTCGGCGATCGACAAGGTGCGCAAGTAGGCTCGTGAGGCTCAGGCCGCGGAAGCGAACGAGCGGGCGCCCAGGTCCGTGCAGGCGCGCTGCATCAGAACCGCGGCTTCGTCGAGGCTGCGTGCCACGCCGTAGACCAGGTGATCGGGCCGCACGAGCGCGGCTTCGCACTGGTGGCGTTCGAACCAGGCGGCGAGGATGCCGTCCGCCTCGGCCAGCGTCGCCATGCCGGGCGCCGGCGCCGTGGCATCGATGCACAGCACACCTGCGCTCAGCGTGGCGGCCGATTCCTGCAAGGCGCGCAGCGTGTCCGCGCCGGGCGCATGGCGCAGCACCAGCAGAAAGCCGTACGGCAGCAGGTCGTCCATCATCTGCGGCGCTGCGTCCGGCCCGAGCGATCCCATGGCCTGGGGGAAGGGCGTGCCCGCGGGCAGTTCGTCGCGATCGATCAACCCGTGGTGCACGCCGGGCAGCAGGCTCTGGCGCAATTGCATGCGCACCTGGCCGCCTTGCTGCTCGCGCAGGCGCCGGTCGCGCTCGGTGGCGCGCACCGGGTCGCGCTCGCAGATGATCTGGCCCAGGCGCTTGACGGTCGCAGTGACATCTTCCACCTGCGGTCCGCGCTCGTCGCCGTAGCTGTCCAGCAGGCGCTCGGAGGCGCGTTCCTCGAGCACCCATTGGAGCTTCCACGCGAGATTGACCGCGTCGCGCAGGCCCTGGCACATGCCCTGCGCCAGGAAGGGCGGCATCTGGTGGGCACTGTCGCCAGCGAGCAGTACGCGGGCGCTGCGCCATTGTTCGGCAACCACCGCGTGAAAGCGGTAAGTGGCGGCGCGCCAGATGCGTGCGTCCGCAGGCGTGAGCCAGGGAGCGAGCAGCTTCCAGATGGACTCGGGCGGCATCTCGCGCTGCTCGGCCTCGTCGGCCAGCAGCAGGAACTCCCAGCGCCGGTGATTGCCCGGTCCCACGACATAGGTGCACGGGCGCGAGGGATGGCAGTACTGGACATTGGTGGCGGGCAGCCGGTCGAGCTTGTCTTCATCCACATGCATGTCGACCACGATCCAGGGCTCGTCGAAGTCGAGGCTCTTGAGTGTGAGCCCCATCTGCTTGCGCGTGGGGCTGGTGCCGCCGTCGCAGCCGACGGCATAGCGCGCGCGCAACTGTGCCTGGGCGCCGTCGGGCCGCCGCACGCCGAGCAGCGCATGGTCCGGCGACTGGCCGAGCTGCAGCACCTCGTGCCCCAGGTGGACCGACACGGTGGGGAGCTTGCCCACGGCCTCGCGCAGCGAGGCTTCCAGTGCCGGCTGGTTGAAGGTGTACGACGGCGCCCAGGCGAGCGGATAGGGCGAGGGCCCCATGTCGAAGTGCTGGATCGGCTCGCCGTCGCATCCCTGGTAGATCGTCGGGCGATAGGGCGTCATGTGCGGCGCCAGSGTGCCGGCGATGCCGATCTCCTGGAACACGCGCAGCGCCTCGTGGTCGAGCGCGAAGGCGCGCGGCAGCGGGTAGATCTGCGTCGACTTGTCGAAGACCGCGACGCGCAGGCCGCGTTGGCCGAGCAGCGCGGCGAGCGTCGCGCCGACGGGGCCGAAGCCRATGACCGCCACATCGACGGGCTCGGGATTCTGTTGGAGCATGGCGTACCTTGAATGCATGGATTTAAATATTGTGCATAAAACTAGTTTTCATGCGCAAAGGGTTATCACCGATGACGCCGGGCCGCTCGGTCGAAAAGAATGCACAAAACGCACTTTGTGCATCAAGTCACCATCAGCAAGGAGACACCATGACGACGATGAAAGCCGCGCGACTGCACAAGGTCGGCGCCCCGATGGAAGTCGAGCAGCTGCCGATTCCCCAGCCCGCCGCCAACGATGTGCAGGTGCGCGTGCGTGCCTGCGGCATCGTGCCCAACCTGGGCAACATCCTGGCCAACTGGACCACCTGGTTCCCGGAACTGCCGCTGCCGCCGCTGCCCGCGGTGTTCGGGCTCGACCCGGCGGGCGAGGTGACGGCGGTCGGCACCCACGTGCACACCTGGAAACCCGGCGACCGCGTCTACGTGAACCCGAGCCTCTACTGCGGCGGCTGCCGCGCCTGCCGCAACGGCGATCTCGTCAACTGCACCCACTACGCGTTCAGCGGCTATTTCGGCTTCTCGCAGAACTCGCTCAAGCTCTACAAGAACTATCCTTACGGCGGCCTCGGCGAATACATGATTGCGCCGCAGTACGCGCTGGTGAAGCTGCCCGACAACGTGAGCTTCAACGAGGCGGCGCGCTTCGGCTACCTGGGCACCATGTACTCCGCGATGCGCAAGGCGAAGGTCGGCCCGGGCCGCAGCGTGCTGATCAACGGCATCAGCGGCACGCTGGGCATCGGCGGCGCGCTCTTCGGCCTGGCCATGGGTGCCACGCGCATCCTGGGCACCGGGCGCAATCGCGAGCTGCTGGAGCGCGTCAGGGCGCTGGCACCCGGGCGCATCGAGGTTTTTTCCAACGCCGACGGCGAGGCGATCGACGCCTGGGCCAAGGCGCGCACCGACGGCCTGGGCGTGGACACCTTCATCGACGCGCTGGGACCCGGCGCGCCGCACGAAACCTTCCAGCAGGGCGTGCGCGCGCTCAAGCGCGGCGGGCGCGCCTTCAACATCGGCGCCATCGCAGGCATGGTGGGCATGGACCTGCACACCATGATGGACGAGCAGCAGAGTATCGAGGGCTCGGCCTGGTTCACCGCCGGCGAAGGGCAGGACATGGCCGACATGGCCGAAGCCGGCACGCTCGACCTCTCGGTGTTCGAGCATGTGTGCTATCCGCTGGATCGCATCAACGAGGCGATCTCGGGCATTGCAAGCCGCAACGGCGGCTTCAGCAACTTCGTCATCAACCCCTGAGGCACGCCATGAAGATCAGACGCGTAGTGGCGGGTACGGGCGCCGACGGCAAGGCCCGGGTGCTCTCGGATGGCGTGGCGCCGCGCAGCGTCGAGTTCACGACCCTGCCCGGCCATGCCGCGGCACTGCTGTGGGCCTCGGAGGCTTTCGATACCGTGGGTGCCGGCGCGGCGGACGATCGCACGGGCGAGGCAGGCTTCGCGCCGGCCGCGGGCGGCACCCGCGTGATGATGGTCAGCTTCCCGCCCGATGCGGTGATGATGCGCGCCGACTTCGATGCAGCCGCCTTCGGCGCCGAGGCCGGCCGCCTGCTGCCCGGCCTGGCCGAAACCTTCGAGCCCGACCACCCGGGCATGCACACCACCGACAGCATCGACTACGACATCGTGCTCGAAGGCGAGATCACGCTCGAGCTCGACGACGGTGCGCAGGTGCTGCTGCGCCGGCACGACGTGGYCGTGCAGCAGGGCAACCGGCATGCATGGCGCAACCTCGGCGACAAGCCGGCGACCCTGCTGTTCGTGCTCGTGGGCGCCCGGCGCGCCGGCTGAAACAGGGCCTGCCCCATGAGCCGCACGCCATCGTCAGCGCTGATCCGCCGCCCGGGAAGCGGCGCTGCCCAGCAGCGCGATTTCCTGCAGCAGGTCGGCCAGTGCCACGCGCAGGAAGTCGAGTGTGGTCTCGTCGACGAGGCGGCCGTCGCGGATGCGCGTGCCGACGTTCGCAATGGCGACGTGCGGCCGCACCACGGGCCGCGCGAGCGTGGCGGCCAGGGCATCGCGGATCTGCGCCTGCGCGCGCACGCCGCCGGCGGTGCCGGGCGAGGCGGTCGCGATCAGGACCGGCTTGCCCTTGAGCGGCGAGGCGAAGCCGGGCCGCGACGCCCAGTCGATGGCGTTCTTCAGCACGCCGGGCATGCCGTAGTTGTATTCCGGCGAGCACAGCACCAGGCCGTCGGCTTCTGCAATGGCGGCCTTGAGCCGTGCCACGGCCGCGGGCGGCGAAGCGCCGTCGAGGTCGGCGTTGTAGAGCGGAACGTCGTCCAGGGGAAAGAGCTCGATGGATGCCGTCTCGGGCAGCAGAGGCTGCAGGCTGCGCAGCACCGCGGTGCAGTGGGATTCGCGCCGGATGCTGCCGGAGATGCCGAACAGCCGGATGCCGGGGGTGGAGGTGCCGTGTGTCATGTTCAGGTTCTTGTTCAGGAATCGAGAGTTTATGCATAAAATTGCTTTCATGCACAAACAAGAAATCTCCCCCGCCTTTGAGCCGCCACTGGCCGAGCAGGCCTTCGCCCGCCTGCGGCAGGACGTCCTGGCCGGCACCTTCGAAGCCGGCGCCAAGCTCAAGCTCGACGAACTCCAGTCGGCCTACGGCTACTCCAGCAGCCCGCTGCGCGAGGCGCTCAGCCGCCTGGCGCAGGAAGGGCTCGTTCGCGCCGACGAGCGCCGCGGCTTCCGCGTGGCGCCGATCTCCGAAGAGGACCTGGCCGACATCACGCGCATGCGCGTGATGCTGGACGTGCCCGCGCTGCGCGAATCCATCGCGCACGGCGACGACGCCTGGGAGGCCACGGTACTCGCCGCTTTCCATCGGCTGGAGAAAGTCGAGTCGCGCCTGAGCGACGGGCCGGTCATTCTCGATGGCGAGTGGTCGCAGCTGCACCGCAGCTTCCACCTCTCGTTGCTGGCCGCCTGCCCGTCGCTGCGCCAACGTGCCTGGGGCGCGAGCCTGTTCGACCAGGCCGAGCGCTACCGGCGGTTTTCTGCGCGCCACCGGAAGACCGCGCGCCGCAAGTCGAGCGAGCACAAGAAGATCATGGACGCCGCCTTGCGCCGCGATGCGGACACGGCCTGCGCGCTGCTGGAGGAGCACATCCTGAGCACGCAGCGCAACGTGATTGCCGCACTCAAGGCGGCCCAGGCCGCGCAATCCTAGGAACGCCAGAGCCCGCCACCGGAGACAGACAGCATGCTCAAGGTCGCACGACCCACGCCTTCGCATTTCGGCATCTTCGTCACCGACCTGGAGCGGATGGTGGCCTTCTATACCGAGACCTTCGACCTCACGATCACCGACCGCGGCGAGGGCCGCACCTTCAGGAACCAGCTGGTGTTCACCAGCGCGAGCCCCGACCAGCACCACCAGCTGGTGCTCGCCTCGGGCCGGCCGGCGGAGGCGACGTTCAGCACCGTGATGCAGATCTCGTTCGTGGTGCCGAGCATCCAGCACCTGCGCGACATCTCCGCGCGCGCCGAGGCCCGGGGCGCCACCAACATCCGCGGCCTGAACCACGGCAACGCGCTGTCGGTCTACATGCTCGACCCGGAAGGCAACACGGTCGAGATCTACGTCGACACGCCGTTCTACATCGCGCAGCCGCATGGCGATCCGCTCGACCTCACCAAGGACGACGAAACGCTCATGCGCGAGACCGAAGAGGCCTGCCGCAGGGACCCGAGCTTCATGCCGCTCGCGCAGTGGCAGGCGCAGTTCGAGTCGCGTGCGCCGGCCGCGCCCTGACTCTTCATCCAACCGCACATTTCAACCGGAGTTCCCATGAAGCTTTTGTCATTTGTCCATCAAGGCCGCGAAACCTGGGGCGCCGTCGTCGGCGACGGCGTGGTCGATCTCGGCAAGGCGCGACCGCAGCATGCGGGCCTGGTCGACTACATCGCCTCGGGCGAGTACCTGAAGGCGGCGCAGCATGTCGAAGGCCTGCCCATCGCGGCCAGGCTCGCCGACATCACCTACCTGCCGCCGATCCCCAGGTCCGAGAAGATCGTGTGCGCGGTGCGCAACTACATGGACCACCACCAGGAGGTGCTGGCGGCCGGCATGCATCGCGAGCTCTCCGAGCAGCCGCCGATCTTCCTGCGCGTGTGGCGTTCGCAATGCGCGCACAACCAGCCGATCGTGCGGCCGCACGTGTCGGAATCGCTCGACTGGGAAGGCGAGCTCGCCGTCATCATCGGCAAGGGCGGGCGCAACATCGCCGAGGCCGACGCCTTCGATCATGTGGCAGGCTATTCCTGCTACAACGACGGCAGCGTGCGCGAGTGGCAGTTCCATGCCAAGCAGATCGCCTCGGGCAAGAACTTCGAGTCGACCGGCGGCTTCGGCCCCTGGATGGTGACGGCCGACGAGATCGCGCCCGGCCGCGAACTCAAGCTCGAGACCCGGCTCAACGGCGAAGTGGTGCAGAGCAGCCACACGGGCCACATGATCTTCAGCATTCCGAAGCTCATCAGCTACTCGTCGACCATCTTCACGCTCGCGCCCGGCGACGTCATTGCCACCGGCACGCCGGCGGGCGTGGGCTGGAGCAAGAAGCCGCCGCGCTTCATGAAGCCGGGCGACGTGTGCGAGGTCGAGATCGAAGGCATCGGCGTGCTGCGCAATCCCATCGTCCAGCAGGACTGAGGCCCCGGACCCGGACCGCGGCGGCACAAGCCGCGGCCTTCCTTCCACAACATTGGAGACAAAACCATGTGGCACAGACGCTCGCTCGTCGCCGCAGGCCTGGCCCTGGCCTGCGCGGCACCCCTTCACGGCCTGGCCCAGGGCTTTCCGGACAAGCCGATCAAGATCTACCAGGGCTTTGCGGCCGGCGGCAACGCCGACACCATCGCGCGCGTGGTCAGCACGGAAATGGCCAAGGGGCTCGGCCAGCCCTTCGTGGTCGAGGCCCAGACCGGCGCGGGCGGCACCATTGCCTCGGGCACCGTGGCGCGCGCCAAGCCCGATGGCTACACGCTGCTGCTGGCCACGGGCGGCCACGCGGTGGCCGGCGCGCTCTACAACAAGCTCAGCTACCAGACGGTGACGGACTTCCAGATGGTCTCGACGATCACCTACTTTCCGTTCCTGCTGGTGGTGCGGGCCGATTCGCCCTACCGCGGGCTGGCCGAGATGCTCGCCGCGGCGCGTGCTGATGCGCGCGGCGTGTCGTACGGCTCGGCCGGTATCGGCTCCACGCATCATCTTGCGGGCGAGCTGCTGGTGAAGAGCGCCAACGTCGAGATGCTGCACATTCCCTACCGCGGCGATGCGGCCTCCGTGGCGGCGCTGCTCGGCGGCGAGGTGCCGATGATCATCGCGCCGCCCACCGCCGTGCTGGCCAACATCAAGGCCGGCAAGCTCCGCGCGCTGGCCACCACCGGCGCACAGCGCTGGAGCCAGATGCCCGAGCTGCCGACTGTGGCCGAGCAGGGCGCGCCCGGCTACGACGTGCGCTCCTGGGCCGGCTTCATGGCACCCGCGGGCACGCCGCGCCCGGTCGTCGACCGCCTGCGCGCCGARACGCTCAAGGCCCTGCAGGCGCCGGCCGTGCGTGCGCGGCTCGAGGAAATGGGCGGCGAAGCGCGCGGCAGCACGCCCGAAGAAATGACCACCATGGTGGCCGCCGAACTCAAGCGGTGGACCGCCGTGGTGAACGATGCACACATTCCCAAGCAATGAGGATCCCTCCATGTCCCTGATCGACATCCGCAAGCGCAGTCTTTGCATCGAAACCATCTACCACGAGGGCGGTCCGCCGGCCGCCACGCCGCTCAGGCTGGCGGCCGCCTGCGCGGTCATCCACAACCCTTACGCAGGCCGCTACGAGCCGGACCTGCTGCCCTTCATGGCCGAGCTGCGCGCGCTCGGCACGCTGCTGGCCACCGAACTGGTCGAGACGCTCGGGCGCGACAAGGTCGAGGTCTACAGCAAGGCCGCGATCGTCGGCGTGAACGGCGAGATGGAGCACGGCGCCGTCTGGCACGAGGCCGGCGGCTGGGCCATGCGCGAGGTGCTCGGCGAGCCGAAGGCGATCGTGCCCTCGGCCAAGGCGGTGGCCGCCACCGGCTACCGGCTGATGGTGCCGCTGCACTACATCCATGCCGCCTACGTGCGCAGCCACTACAACGCGATGGAGATCGGCATCCAGGATGCGCCGCGGCCGAACGAGATCCTGTTCGCGCTGGTGATGGGTACCGGAGGGCGGGTGCATGCGCGCCTGGGCGGGCTCACCAAGGACAAGGTGTCCGTGCACGACGGGCAGCGCTGATGTCGCGCCCCACGATGAAGGCGGTCCAGCTGCAGGCCCCCGGCGGCCCCGAGGTGCTGCAACTGGTGGAGCTGCCGCTGCCGCAGCCGCAGGCCGGCGAAGTGCGGGTCAAGGCCATGGCCATCGGCGCCGGCGGCCCCGACGTGCTGATCCGCAACGGCAGCTACAAGTGGATGCCGCCCATGCCGGCGATTCCCGGCAACGAGATGGCCGGCATCGTCGATGCCGTCGGCCCCGGCGTCACCGCGCTGCAGGTCGGCCAGCGCGTGTTCGTGAGCGCGCGCGAGCTCGCGCAGCGCGGCGGCTGCTATGCCGAAGCCATCTGCGTGCCCGAGGCCGCGCCCTTCGTGCTTCCCGATGCGATCCGCTTCGAGGATGCCGTGAGCCTCGGCAACTTCCAGCTCGCGCTGGCCATGCTGTCGAGCAACGGCAACCTGCCGGCGCAATCCGTGCTGATTCCTGGCGCGGCCGGCGGCGTGGCCACGGCGCTGGTGCAGGTGGCACGCGACCGCGGCTTGCGCGTGATCGGCACCGCGTCTACGCCGCAGAAGCGGGATTTCGCGCGGGCCAACGGCGCGCACGAGGTGATCGAGAGCGACCCGCAAGGCCTGACAGAGAAGGTCATGCAGCTCACCGGCGGGCGCGGTGTGGACCTGGCCTTCGACCACCTGGGCGGCGAGCTCTTCATCGCCTGCCTGCGCGCCCTTGCGCCGTTCGGCATGGCGGTCTCCTACAACATCGTCAACGGCCCGCCGGCCGGCGACGTGTTCGAGGAGCTTCGGCGGCTGCTGGGCAGGAGCCTGGCCGTGCGCACCTTCTCGATCCACGCCATCGACGCCGACGCGGCGCAGCGGCGCGGCTTCATGGAGGCCGCGATCGCGCTGATGGCGCAGGGACGCGTGCATGCGCCCCCCGCCACCTGCTTCGCGCTGGTGGATTCGCGCCGTGCACACGAAGTGCTCGACAGCGGAAGCGCGGTCGGCAAGATCGTGCTGCTGCCTGGCGGCTCGCCTCGTGACTAGGCAACGACGCGAGAACCCGCCGCAGGCGTCGGTCGCAGCGATTCAAAGCAGCGCGCTCCGGAACAAGGATCGCCGGCTGAACGCCTTGCCCGATTCAAGAAAAACGCCGTCGCCGGTGTAGTGGATCGTCTTCGGATGCCGGGGCGACTCGGCGGCGTGGGCTTTCACCACCTCGAGGATGAAGAAGTCGTACTTGCCGACCAGGCTGCGGTCGTGGACGCGGCATTCGAAGCTCGCGTGGCATTCGCCGATGAGCGGTGCCTCCACGCGCTCGCCATCGGCTGCCGTGAGGCCGAAGGCCGCGAACTTGTCGATCTCGGCGCCCGAGCTGTTGCCGATGCGCACGACCTCGTCGGTGAGCGGCCGCGTGGGGAGGTTGATGACGCACTCGCCGCTGCGGCGGATCATTTCGAAGCTGTGGTTCGTGCGCGCGATCACGCAGCCTACCAGCGAGGGCGTGAACTCGATCACCGTGTGCCAGCCCAGCGTCATGATGTTGTTCTTCCCCTGCCATCGGGAAGACAGGAGCACGACCGGGCCCGGCTCCAGGAACTGGCGCACCTGGGAGACAGGGAAGTCCGCCTTGGCGAAAAGCTTTTTCTTTTTCGTCATCGCGATACCTTTTCGCATTCGGAAATGCGTACGGTACCGCGAAGCACGTCTCAGCTCCTCCCCGCAATGAAATCCGGATGCCGCGCGCAGATCTCCGGCAGCGAACTCAGCGTGCCCGAGAGGTGCTCGCGCAGCGCCTTCTGCGCCGCCGCGCCGTCGTGCTTTGCAATGGCGCGCACGATGGCGCGGTGGTCGCGCAGGATCGCCTCGGTCTTGCCGGCGGTGGGCAGGTGCAGGCGGCGCAGGCGGTCCACGTGGCCCGAGACGCGGGACACCATGTCCCACAGGCTCGGCACGCCTGCGGCTTCGTACATCAGATGATGGAACTTGCGGTCGGCGCCGACGAAGTCGCCGTACTGCCGCGCCGCCGCCAGCGTGGCCTGCAGCGCGACCTGGGCCTGCAGCTGGGCCACGAGCTCGGGCGGCGCCTCTTCGGCCAGCTGGTGCACGATCTCGAGCTCGATCGAGCGGCGCAAAAAGTGCGCCTGCTTCGCGGCGTCGACGTCGATGCGGCTCACCAAGGTGGCGTGCTGCGGGAACACATCCACCAGGCCTTCCTCGGCAAGGCGCAGCAGCGCCTCGCGCACCGGCGTCTGGCTCACGCCGAAGCGGTCGGCCAGCTCCTGGCGGACCAGCACGGTGCCGGGCACGAGTTCAAGGGAAAGGATGGCACCGCGCAGCTTTTCGAGCACCTGGGGCGCTGCAAGGCGTGTGCGGTCGAGTCGGATCCGGGGGAGGGCTGTCATTCGTTCGAATTTTCGCTTTGACCGAGTGATATATTAGTGTTTTAATGTAGTTGATTCCACGAAGAATACCGGTTCCGCCCCGATGCCACGTTCCTACGACACCCTGCGCAGCGCCCGCTGGTTCGCGCCCGACGACTTCCGCTCCTTCGGCCACCGCTCGCGCGTGATGCAGATGGGCTATGCGCCCACCGACTGGGTCGGCAAGCCGATCATCGCCATCGTCAACACCTGGAGCGACGCCAACCAGTGCCATTCGCACTTCAAGCAGCGCGTGGACGACGTCAAGCGCGGCATCTTCCAGGCGGGCGGCTTTCCGCTCGAGCTGCCGGCCATCTCGCTGTCCGAGAGCATGGTCAAGCCC
>NZ_JBFTPJ010000041.1:0-23131 GCF_056398445.1 Variovorax sp. 01T439_2 | reverse complement strand
TCACCACGATCATGATCAGCGTCATCGTGAGGATCAGGATCGGGTCGAACTGCGGCATGCCGAAGTGAAAGGGCAGCACGATGTCGACCCACGCGGCCTTGCCCACCTTTTCATAGGTCATGAGGCCGGTGATTGACGCCACCACCGCGCCGATCACGATGCCCAGCAGCACCGAGATGTTGGCGATGAAGCCCTTCGCGTACTTGACGATCAGCAGGATCGACACCAGCACCAGCGCCGCCACGCCGAAGCCCGACAGGTCCGCATACTTGGGGTTGGGCACGGTCGGCATGATGGCAAAGCCCTTGGGCACCGCCGGGATCGAGCTGCCCGGCGAGGTCACCTCCGCGAGCCACTTCGCATACACCGGGTCCACCAGCGCGGGCGCCGTCGGCCCCACCGGGTTGCCGAAAATCCAGTTGATGCCCACGCGCATCAGGCTGATGCCGATCACCGCGATGATGGTGCCCGTGACCACCGGCGGAAAGAAGCGCAGCATGCGGCTCACCAGCGGCGCGATCAGTATCGACACCACGCCCGCGCCGATGATCGCGCCGAACAGCAGCTGCGCGCCGTTCTGGCCCGGGTTCGCGTTGGCAATGGCCACCATCGGCGCGACCGATGCGAAGGTCACGCCCATCATCACCGGCAGCCTGATGCCGAACCACTGCGTGGCGCCCAGCGCCTGGATCAGCGTGGCGATGCCGCAGCAGAACAGGTCGGCCGAGATCAGGAGCGCCACCTCGTCGGGCGAGAGCTTGAGCGCGCGCCCGACGATCAGCGGCACCGCAACGGCCCCCGCGTACATCACCAGCACATGCTGAAGGCCCAGGGCCGCGAGCTTGCCCGAAGGCAGCCGCTGGTCCACCGGATGGACTGTGGAAAGGGTGTCGGCCGTCATTGCGTTTCTCCTGCAGCGGCAAGGGGAAAGGGGCGTGGACGGCGCGGTGCCCGTGGCGTCCACTCGTTGTGTACGCCAAACTGTATACAATTTATGCCGCAATCCGGATGCAGGAAAACCCGGATCAGTTTTCCATCTTGAGCCTTCGCATGAGCCAGTTCGCGGTGAACTCGAAGTGCTCGCTCATGTTCGACTCCGCCGTGTGGCCGTCCTCCCCGAACACCAGCTGCGTCACGTTGAAGCCCAGCGCCGCAAGGGATGCGGGCTCGTCCCGGGAGACGAGGTCTTCGCGCGCGCCGTTCACCATGAGAATGGGCTTGCGCAGCTGCACCGCGGTCGGCTTCTTCAGCTGGCGCGAGAGCTGGAATGCTTCGTAGTAGTCGCACATCGCTTCGCGCGGCGTGGTCTGCGGATTCATGTTCGCAAACATCGTGTAGGGCGCGACGATCCATGCAGGAGCCACCTTGCAATGCGCCTGCCCAAAGCTCGAATCGCTGGGGCCGCCCACATTGACGATCGCCTTGTAGAAGTCGTTGCCAAGGCCGCCCAGCGTTCCCAGGTAGCCTCCCATGCTCCAGCCGTACACGGCCACGCGGTTCGCGTCCAGGTCGCTGCGGGTCTTGATGTAGTCCGCCACCGTGTCGAACATCGCATGGGACTCCGGACGGAAGCCGAGCTGGTTCTCCCCGGTGTCCGGGTTCTCCACAATGATGGTGGCGAAGCCGCGGCCCATGAAGTAGTCGCTGTGCCGGATCATCTCGGTCTTCATGTTGTCGAGGCCGCCAAGAATGACCAGCACCGGCAGCTTCTCGTTGCCGCCCGGCCGTGCCGGCGGCGCCCGGAAGTAGCCGATGAATTCCTTGGCGCCGGTCTTGAACGCGATCCGCTGCAGCGGCTTTCCCAGGAGCGCATGGGCTCGTTCGGTCGCCTGCAGGTCCGCCGCGGGAACACGCTTGGGAAGCCGGTTCATCCGAAGATAGAAAGCGGCCTTCCTGTATTCGGCCGATGCAGCCGCGCCGTTGCCCCGCTCTTCGAATGCGCGGGCCCGTTCCAGGTGCACCTGGGCAGGCTTGTCGAAGATCGCTTGCCAGGCTGCCTGCGACGGCCCGGCGTGTTCCGGCAGCGCCGCGGCGATTTCGTCGAAGCTGCGTGCTTCGATGCCGGCATCCTCGAGCCACCAGCAGATGTTGAATTTGAACGAAGGGTGCATGCGGGCGATGCCTCCCGGGTACTCCGCCTGCCCCTTGCTGCAGAACTCGGCCATGCTGCCCGCGGTCCTCGCGGCAGGGAGGCCCTGGGCCGCGGATTCCTGCGGCGCTGCCGCGATGCAGAGGACGGCTGCGAAGGCCGCGGAGAGGTTCAGGATCGATCTGTGGGTCACGGTCTTTTTCTCTTGTTCAGGATTCGGTTCGGGCCGGCACACCGGGCAGCCAGCCATTGCCGCGATACCAGGCGAGCGTGTCGGCAACGGTCTGCTCGACCGGGCGAAACTTCAGCTGAAGCTTCTGCTCGCTCTTCGTGTGATTGAAATGGCTGCGCCCCGCCTCCTTGCGCATCAGCCGCACGGTGGCCAGGCTGAGCAGGATGGGCTTGCCGGTGGTCCGCGCGTAGAGCTCCTGCACCGCCGCCAGCAGATACAGGAGCGGAAAGGGCAAATGGCGCGTCGGCGTCTTGATGCCTGCGATCTTTCCCACCAGGGGCACCAGTTCCTGCATCGTCATGTGGCGGCCGGCCGCCAGGTAGCGTTCGCCGCGCTGCCCGTGCTCCGCGGCCGAAATCTGCGCCCTGGCCACATCGCGGGCGTCGACGACGGAAAAACTGCCGGGCACCAGCCCGGGCAGTTTTCCGAGCACCACGTCGTTGACGAATTGTCCTGACGAGGTGGGGCCGATATCGGCCGGCCCCCACATCCATCCGGGCAGGACGAAGCTCGCATGCATGTCCGGGTGCGTGCCCAGAAAGGCCGACACGACCTGGTCGGCCATGATCTTGCTGCGGTAGTAGTCGTCGCCGGCGTCGGCCAGCTCGCGCAGGCAGGTCTCGTCCATGGGCACGCCCGGCTCGCCGTTGAGCACCGCGATGGACGAGGTCTGGACGAAGCGCCGGATGCCCGCGCCGTAGGCCTGCTCGATGAGCTGCCGCGTGCCGTCCACATTGATGCGCTTGAGCTCTTGCCAGTGGCTGCCGCCCTTGAAGTTGTCCCGGAAGAACGCGGCGGTGTGGAACACCACGTCGCAGCCTTGCAGCGCGCCAGCGAAGGCGGGCACATCGGCCATGTCGCCCAGCACCAGTTCGACGCCCTTCACGCCCGCAAACTGCTGCTGGCCCTTGGCCTTCGAGCGGACAAGGGCCTTGACCGAGACGCCGCGCGCGACCAGTTCGCGCACCAGGTTGTTGCCGAGAAGGCCGGTCGCGCCGGTGACGAACGCGGACCTCAAGGCCTTGGGTTTTTCCATATCAATCGAATTTCAAAAATCAAACGAGTTTTGAATGTAGCCGCGGCATTTTCAAATATCAAGTGATTTCTGAATATTGGATGGACGATATCCAAAGTTCATGTGATATCTTTTGAGGCATGAGCCCGACGACAGCAAGAACGCGCCTGACCCGCGAGGAAAGCCGGGCGCAGACGCGCGAGCGCCTGGTCGAAACCGCGCAGCAGCTGTTCGTCTCGAACGGCTATGGCGGCGCGTCGATCCGCGACATCGCGGACAAGGCGGGCTATTCCCAAGGCGCCTTCTATTCGAACTTCTCGAGCAAGGAAGACGTCCTCTTGGAGCTGCTGCGCCGGCACATGGAGGCGGAGGCGACGCAGCTCTTCAGCGTGATGGGCAACGAGCAGCAGGAGCCCGGGCAGATGCTGGCCGAGTTGGAAGCCTGGGCTTCCACGCTCAATCACGATGCCGACTGGTGCATGCTTTCCATTGAACTCCAGCTGCACGCCAACCGCAGCCGAAGCTTCGCTGCGGAGTACCAGAAGGTGTGGAACAAGCACCGGTCCGAGCTCGGCGGCGTGATCGGCCAATTGTTCGGCAAGCTCGGGCGCACGCCTCCTGCCGCACCGGACGAACTGGCCGCCGCCTTCATGGCCCTGTCGCATGGGCTGGCGCTGCAGAGGATCAGCACGCGCCCGGATCCCTCGGGGCGGCTGATCATGGTGTTCCTGCGCGGACTGATCGCAGGTGCGGAAGACCTCGGAACGGCCGCTGCCGCACCGGCCGGCACTCCTGCGCGCGCGCCAACGAAGCGCGCTCCGAAAGCCGGGCGCTGAATCGTCCCCAGGCTCCCTCTAGGCGAGCAGCGCCTTCACCAGGTCGAGCTGGCGGTCCGGCTTCTCGGTGCCGAGTTCCAGGCTGGCCTCGATGCGCTCCAGGTGGTCGATCATGCAGAGCACGGCGCCTTCCACGTCGCCCTTGCGGCAGATGCGAAGGAAGTCCGAGTGCTCGTCCGACGAGCAATGCGGGTCGTTCGACGAGTAGTAGAGCATTGCGATCAGCGAGCTGCGCGCGACCAGTTCGCGCACCAGCTCGGCCAGCGTCTTGTTGCCCGTGGCCTCCGCCAGCGCCACATGGAAATCGCCCAGCACCTTCTCGCGCACGGTGCCCGTGGTGGTGGTCTGGCGCAGCGCGGTGCGCTCGAACTTGATGTGCTGCTCCAGCACCTGGTAGTCGCGCGGCCGTGCATTGGCGATGAACAGGCGCACCACCTCGCTTTCGAGGATGCGGCGCACCGCGAACACCTCGCGCGCCTCCTGCACCGTGGGCTGGCACACGAACGCGCCCTTGTCGGGAATCATCTCGATGAGCTTGTCCTTCGAGAGCATCAGCAAGGCCGCGCGGATCTTGGTGCGGCTCACCGAATAGACGCGGCCCAGCGCCTCCTCGCGCAGCCAGGTGCCGGGCGGCAGGCGCTTCTCGACGATGGCGGTGGCGATGTCCTGCGCGATGCTTTCGATGGAGCTGCCCTTGTCGGTGGCGGCTGCGCTGTTCTCGGCCGCAGCGGCGGTGGTGGCGGGGGAGGCGGTGGATTTGGAACTGGCGCGGGGCATGCGCAGATTGTGGCTCAGCGGATAGCGGCCGCGCGCGTCGGGCGCCGTCAGCCGCGCAAGGTGAAGCTCTCGAGCGCGCCCTTCATGGCCTTGGGCAGCGGATGGGCCAGCTCGCCGCGCTTGCTGGTCGAGAGCTTCAGCGCGACCAGCGATTCGACCAGCCGGGTGGCCGCGGCCACGCCGTCGATCACCGGCACGCCGAGCAGGCCGCCGATGTGCTCGCACAGGTCGGTCATGCCGGCGCAGCCCAGCACGATGCAGTCGGAGCCGTCTTCCTCGAGCGCGCGGCGGCATTCGTCGACGATGCGCTCGCGTGCCTTGGAGCCGGGCTCCTCGAGCTCGAGCACCGGCAGCTCGCAGGCGCGCACCTTGGCGCAGAAGCGCTCCATGCCGTAGACCTCGGCCAGATGCCAGGCCTGGCCCATCGTGCGGCCGAGCGTGGTCACCACGCTGAAGCGGCTGCCCACCATGCTGGCCAGGTGCATCGCGGCTTCGGCGATGCCCACCACCGGGCCGCGCGCCAGTTCGCGCGCCGCCTTCAGGCCCGGGTCGCCGAAGCAGGCGATTACGTACCCGTCGAAGCCTTCGCGCTCGCCGGCCGCAATTTCCTGCAGCAGGCCGGGCACGGCCAGCGCCTCGTCGTAGTGGCTTTCGATGGAAGCCGGCCCCATGGCCGGGCTGACCGCGACGATCTGCGTGCCGGCGCTCGCCACCGCGCGGGCGCAGGCGCCGATCTTCTCGGTCATGCTCCAGGTGGTGTTGGGATTGATGATCTTGATGCGCACGGCGCGGCCCTTTCTTTCTCTTTCAGTGTTTCAAGTCTTGTTGCTGCGGTTCAGCAGGGCGTAGATGACGAAGCCCAGTGCCATGCCGATGAACCATGCATAGTTCGCGCCACCGCGCAGCACCGGCACCATCACGCAGAGGATCGGCACCAGCGCGGACGGGATCAGCGCCTGGATCGCCTTCGGGTTGTAGCCGCCGCTGTACCAGTATTCGCCCTTGGGGCTCATGGTGTAGAGCGCGTCCACGTCGATGCGCTGCTTGCGCACGATGTAGTAGTCGGCAATCAGGATGCCGAACAGCGGGCCGATGAAGGAGCCCAGCACGTCGAGCGTGTAGTGGATGACCTCGGGGCTGTTGTAGAGGTTCCACGGCGTGAGGAACACCGAGCCCACCGCCGCGATCATGCCGCCCGTGCGCCAGCTGATGTGCTGCGGCGCCACGTTCGAAAAGTCGAAGGCCGGCGAGACGAAGTTGGCGACGATGTTGATGCCGATGGTCGCAATCATGAAAGTCAGCGCGCCCAGCACCACGGCGGTGGTGCTGTCGATCTTACCCACGGTGTGCACCGGATCGGTGATGAGTTCGCCGAACACCGGCAGCGTGGCCGCGGTGGTGATCACCGTCAGCAGCGAGAAGAACACGAAGTTGATCGGCAGGCCCCAGAAGTTGCCCTTCTTCACCGCGTCGAAGCTCTTGCCGTAGCGCGAGAAGTCGCCGAAGTTGAGCATCGGGCCGCTGAAGTAGCTCACCACCAGCGCAATGGCCGAGAGCATCACCGGCAGCGCGTCCCAGCCCTGGAACTTGATGCCGCCCAGGTTCAGGTCGATCTTGCTCCAGCCGGCCTTCCACACCAGCCAGCCGCAAAGCACGGCCATCACCACGTACACGGCCGGGCCGGCCCAGTCGATGAACTTGCGGATCGCTTCCATGCCGTGCCAGAACACGAAGGCCTGCAGCACCCACATGACCATGAAGGCCACCCAGCCCAGCGCCGACAGGCCCACGAAGCCGTGCGTGGCCACATCGGCATACGGCGCGAGGTTCGGGAACATGTGCAGCGCGAGCACCATGAAGGCGGCCGAGGCGAGATAGGTCTGCACGCCGTACCAGGCCACCGCGATCAGCCCGCGGATGATGGCCGGGATGTTGGCGCCCAGCACGCCGAAGGGCGCGCGGCACACCACGGGATAGGGCACGCCCGTCACCTGGCTCGGCTTGGCCACGAGGTTGCAGAAGAACTGCACGATCACGATGCCCACCAGCAGCGACACCAGCACCTGCCAGCTCGACAGGCCCAGCGCAAACAGGCTGCCGGCCGTGATGTAGCCGCCCACGCTGTGCACGTCGGACATCCAGAACGCAAAGATGTTGTATTGGCCCCAGGTCTGCTTGCGCAGCGGGGCCAGGTCTTCGTTGGTCAGCCGCGGGTGGTAGCCGGGCTTGATCAGCGCATTGGATTCGGCATGCGGCGCATGGCCGGCTTCGCTTGCCCCCGCGGGAGCCTGGCTGACGACTGTGCTCATGGTCTTTCCTCGTGCGAATGGGTGGATGGAGGACCGTTTCCAGCGCAGATTCCGCACCGGTGATCGGGTGCGTTATTTGTATACAAAAACCGTGTGCAATCAAGCCCATCCGGCAAATCATATATCCGTAGATTCCCTGAGATGGCGGCCGGCAGCGCCAACGAAAAAAGGCGCCCTGGCCCGTGGCCATGGCGCCTTTCGAGGGCGAGCGGAGCCGGTGGGCGGTCAGTCGGCCTCGGCCGGGGACAGCATCGTTCCGCGGCAGTGGGGCGAGCCGCAGTGGCAGGGGTATTTGTCGGCGGTCGAGCCGTCGTCCGCGGTCAGCGAGTAGTCGATGAACAGCTCGTCGCCGGCATCCACGGCAACCAGGGTCTGGAACTTGAGCATCAACTCGCCCGCCTCGTCGTACTCCTCGACCGCTTCGCAGTTGGGGTCGCAGGCGTGGTTCAGGTGGCGCGTGCCGTTGCCGCCCTTGGCGCCGTCGATCGTTTCCTGGTTGGAGAGCGTGAACAGGTAGGTGAGCTGGTCGTTCCACGTCCTGGCGGCGATCTCCTGCTGCGTGTAGCGCCGGCCTTCGTAGAGGCCGAGGAAAGCCTGGGCGGGCAGGTCGCGCGTCGCGAAGGCGCCGAGCCCGTGCACGCCGCTGGGGCCGACACGGATGAAGGGCGTGGACGAGGTCTGCTTGCGGGTTTTCATGCCGCTC
Organism: Variovorax sp. 01T439_2; assembly: GCF_056398445.1. Classification (NCBI taxonomy): domain Bacteria; kingdom Pseudomonadati; phylum Pseudomonadota; class Betaproteobacteria; order Burkholderiales; family Comamonadaceae; genus Variovorax; species Variovorax sp. 01T439_2. The sequence goes on along the minus strand of NZ_JBFTPJ010000041.1, from coordinate 15,170 downwards.
ATTCTGCAGGCTCTTCGTCCTGCTGCGCCTGGAACATGCGCGTGAAATCGCAGCATTCCTGCGCCAGCATCACGATCGACGACGTCAGCGCGCTGCGGTGCTCGCCCTTGTGCATGGCCACGTAGCGCACCACCGGCAGCGCGGGCTGCACGTCGATCACCGCGAGCATGCCGGCCGAAACCAGCGGGTCCAGGCAGCGGCGCGGAAGATAGCTCACGCCCAGGCCCGACACCGTGAGGCCCGTCAGCGCCACCAGGTTGCTCACCACGATGGTGTCGGCGGGCTGCACGCCCTGGTCCTTCATCCAGGCGTCGTAGGCGCGCCCGGTGCCCGAGTTCTTGCCCTGCACCAGCATGCGGTGGCGCGCGAGCTCGTGCAGCCGCACGGTGCCGGTGGCGGCCACCACGCCGGGCTTGCACATCCAGGCGCTCTGCACCTTGCCGATGGCCTTGCTCTGCATGCGCGAATCGGCAAAGGTGTCGGGCACGATCACCAGGTCGAGTTCGTCGGCCAGCAGCTTGTCGCGCAGCTGCAGGCTGTCGTCCACGTCGGGCTCGAGGACGACCTTGGGGTAGTGCCGCTGGATCACGCCGACCAGCCGCGGCAGCCACGTCATGGCCGTGAGCTCGGTCACGCCGATGCGCAGCCGCCGCTGCACCACGCCGGGCTTGCTGAACTGCTCGACCGCAGCATCGCGCTGCTCGAGCAGCCGGGACGCGAGCACGAACATCTCCTCGCCCTTTTCGGTGAGCCGCGCGGTGCGCTGGCTGCGGTCGAACAGCTCGGTGTCGAACAGCAGCTCGAGTTCATGCACCCGCTTGGACACGGCCGACTGCGAGGTATGCAGCTGGTTGGCCGCCTGCGCGAAGCCGCCGAGCTTGGCGATCCAGTACAGGGCCTCGAGCTGCTTGAAGGTCATCACGATGCACGCGCCTTGAATTGAATACTTTTATTCATCTTATTCAATCACAAAAAATCGCTTTTGGAAATTTGATGGCGCACCGAAGATTCGCCCCGTGCAGTCCCGCGTACTTCCGGCCTCATCTTCAAAGGAACATTCCATGAACTTCAAACTGTCCCTCGCTTTCGGCGCCAGCATCGCGCTGCTGTGCGGCGCCGCGGCCGCGCAGGAGAGCCCCACGCTGCGCAAGATCAAGGAAACGGGCACGGTGCAGATCGGCAGCCGCGACACGCAGATCCCGTTCTCCTACAAGACCGGCGCCGAGAGCGCGCCCATCGGCTTCACCAACGAGATCTGCCTGAAGGTGGTGGACGCCATCAAGGCGAAGCTCGGCCTGCAGAAGATCGAGGTGCGCTACACGCTGCTCAATTCGACCAACCGCATTCCGCTGGTGCAGAACGGCACGGTCGACCTCGACTGCGCGACCACCACCAACACCGTGCAGCGCCAGCAGCAGGTCGACTTCGCGCCGAGCCATTTCGTCACCAACATCACGGCCGCGGTAAAGAAGAACTCGGGCATCAACTCGATCGCCGACCTGCAGGGCAAGGCGGTGGCCACCGTGGCCGGCAGCACCTCGATGCAGCTGCTGCGCGGTTTCCGCAAGACCGAGAACATCGAGGTGCAGGAGATCGCGGGCAAGGACACGGCCGATGCCTTCCTGCTGCTTGCGAGCGACCGCGCCGTGGCCTACGTGCTGGACGACGTGCAGCTGGCCGGCCTCATCGCCAACCAGCCCAATGCCGCCGACTACAAGCTGCTGAAGGACGTGCTGCGCCAGGAACCCTACGGAATCATGATGCGCAAGGACGACCCCGAGTTCAAGACGATCGTCGACCAGGCGGTGACCGAGATGATGAAGTCCGGCGCCATCGACAAGCTCTATGCGAAGTGGTTCATGTCGCCCATTCCGCCGCGCAACGTGAACCTCAACTTCCCGATGTCCGACGCAGTGCGCGAGGCCTACAGGAACCCCAACAACAAGGGCGTTTGAGCATGCCGGCCAACACACAGCACGCCAACGGGCTGGCGTTTTCCGATGCGCTGATGCGCGAGGTGAAGCAGCGCTTTCTCAACGTCGACCACGACCACCACGGGCGCGAGCGCCTCTACTTCGACAACGCGGGCGGCTCGTTCCGGCTGAAGGCGGCGGCCGAGCGCTTCGCGCAGGTCGACGCCATTCCCGACAACGCCGAGCGCATCCACGCCACCGCCGTCGAGCTGCAGCAGATCCAGGCCCGGGGCAGCGACGACGTGCGCACCATCCTCAACGCGCGGGGCGGCAGCGTCTACGCGTCGCTGACGGCATCGGGCGCGATGTTCGACATGGTGCGCGCGGTGGCCGAGAACGTGCCGGGCACCAACATGGTCACCACCGTGCTCGAGCATCCCTCGTCGTTCGACGCGATGAGCCTCTATGCCCAGAAGGCCGGCCGCGAGCTGCGGGTGGCGAAAAGCAACCGCGAGACCGGCGGCGTCGATGCCGACGAGATCGTGCGGCTGGTGGACAAGGACACCTGCCTGCTCAACGTGATCCATGCCTCGAACATCTCGGGCGCCAAGCTCGACCTGGAGCAGATCGTGCGGCGCGCGCGCGAGATCAAGCCCGATCTCTACATCGTGGTGGATGCCGTGCAGCACGCACCGCACGGCCTGATCGACCTGCAGAAGACGCCGGTGGACGGCATCAACATGGCGCCCTACAAGTTCTTCGGCTGCCGCGGCTCGGGCCTGTCGTGGGTGTCGGAGCGCGCGGCGCAGCTGCCGCACCACAAGCTCGCGGGCAAGAAGCCCGACTTCTGGGACCTGGGCAGCTCGGCCCCGTGGCAGTTTGCCGTGCTCACCGAAATCGTCGACTACGTGTGCTGGCTCGGTGGCCATTTCACGCAGGCCACCGGGCGCCGCGCCTTGTTCGAAGCCGGCATCACGCACATCGAACTGCACGAGCGGGCGCTGCTGTCGGCGCTGCTGGACGGAAGCGGCGGCATGCCCGGCCTGCGCAGCATCGAGGGCGTGAAGGTCTTCCTCGACCATCCGGACCTGACGAAGCGCGACCTGATCATCGGCATCGGCTTCGAGCACYTCGACTGCACGCAAGCCGTGGTCGAGTACGGCTTGCGCGGCGTGACGGTCTACGAGCGCGTGGCGAGCAGCATCTATTCGAAGCGCATGCTCGACTCCTTTGGCCTCGAAGGTACCGTGCGGGTTTCGCCGCTGCACTGCCACTCGGCGGCCGACATGGAGAAGTTCCTGCGCGTGACGCGGGAGATTGCGCTCAGCGCGAGTGGGCCGCGGACAGGAAGCGCCGGATGACCGGCACCACCTGCGCGAGGTGCGTCTCGAGCAGCCAGTGGCCGCCGTCGGTCAGCACCAGCTCGGCGTTTGGCAGGTCGCGCAGGTAGGCGCGCGCGGAGGCCTCGGGCATGTAGCCGTCGTTCGGCCCCCAGACGATGAGCGCGGGCGGTTGGTGCTCGCGCAGGAAGGCCTGGTAGCGTGGAAACCATTCGAGGTTTTCTTTCAGGCCTTCCATCAGCTGGCGCGCGAGTTCCCGGCGCTGCGGCGTGTTCATCAGCGGCCAGTGCAGCTTCCATAGGTCGGGTGGAATCTGCGCCGCCTGGGCCTCGGGAACCTCGCCGACGAACTCGGCGCGAAAGCCCTCTTCGTTCACCGCCTTCTCGAGCACGGCGCGGTTGCTGGCCGACGGATCGCGCCAGAAGGCCTGGATGGCGCGGTACTTGGGGCCGAGCGTGTCTTCGTAGATGTCGCCGTTCTGGATGATCACCGCGGCCACGCGCTCCGGATGCCGGATGGCCAGGCGCAGGCCGATCTGTGAACCGTAGTCGTGCAGGTAGAGCGCATAGCGATCAAGCCCCAGCTTGCGGGAGAAGGCTTCGAGAAAGCCCGCATAGGCATCGAAGTCGAAGCCGAAGGCCTCGGCGGGCGGCGTGTCGCTGAGGCCGAAGCCCGGGTAGTCCGGCGCCAGCAGGCGCCACCGGTCCGCCAGCAAAGGCATGAGCCGGCGGTACTGGAACGACGAGCACGGATAGCCGTGCGGCAGCAGCAGCACCGGCGCGTCGCGCGGGCCGGCTTCGCGGTAGAAGACCTGCATCCCGTCGAGCTCGGCGAAGCGATGCACGACCGCATGGGCGTCGGCCGTGAGGGTGGGTGTGGAACTGCGTTCGGTCATGCAGCCCATGCTGCGCGCCGGCGCGCGCGGGCGGATGTAGGCGGCGACTGATGCGCGGCGTCGGACGCCCGCAATGCGGGCGCCGCTTGCCGCTTCGGATCAGGCCAGCAGGTCGCTCAGCGTGCGCGCGATCACCTTGGTGGCGCGGCGCAGGTCTTCGAGCACCACGCGCTCGTCGCTGCGCTTGGCGTGCGATTCGAGCACGGTGCGCGGGCCGGCGCCGTAGATCACGCCCGGAATGCCGGCTTCGCCGTACAGGCGCACGTCGGTGTACAGGGGCGTGCCCATGGCCTTGATGGGCTCGCCGAACACTTCCTGGCCGTGCTTCTGGATCGCATCGACCAGCGGCTTGTTGCCGGCCATCGGCTTCATCGAATTGGCGAGCAGCAGGCGCTTGATCTCGACCGTGATGCCGGTGCTTTCCGCGGCCGCATCGGCGATCACCTTGCGGATCGTGGCCTCGACCTCGACCGGGTTCTCTTCGGGGATCATGCGGCGGTCGAGCTTGAACACCACCTTGCCGGGCACCACGTTGGTGTTGGTGCCGCCTTCGATGCGGCCCACGTTGAGGTAGGGGTGCGTGATGCCCTCGACCTTCGACGTCACCTGCTGGTAGAGCGTGTTCTGCGCATAGAGCGCATTGAGGATCTTCACCGCGCCCTGCAGCGCATCGATACCGCTGGTGGGAATGGCGGCGTGGGCCATCTTGCCGTGCACCGTCACTTCCATCTGCAGGCAGCCGTTGTGCGCGGTGACCACTTCGTAGCTGAAGCCGGCCGCGATCATCAGGTCGGGCTTGGTCAGGCCTTGCTTGAGCAGCCAGCCCGGGCCGAGGATGCCGCCGAATTCCTCGTCGTAGGTGAAATGCAGCTCGACGCTGCCCTTGGTGGGCCTGGCCACGGCTTCGAGCGCGCGCAGCGCGAAGGTGAAGCTCGCGAAGTCGCTCTTGCTCACGGCGGCCGCGCGGCCGTAGAGGGGTTGGTGATCGACTCGAGGCCGTAGTCCTTCACTTCCTGTTCCGGCACCGCGTGCTTCTCGGCATCCAGGCCGAAGTCCTTCAGCAGCTCGGCCGTGCGCTCGGCGTGCGGCGCGTTGTTGCCAGGCGGCGTGTCGGTGGGCACCTGCACCAGTTGCTGCAGGAACTGCACTTCCTCGTCGAAGTGGGCGTCGATCCAGGCGTCGAGCTTGGCGTAGTCGGTCATGGTTTTTCTTTTCAGTGGGCTTGTTCGGCGGCGAGGTTGTCCAGCAGGTGCTGGAAGGCCTGCACGGCCAATTGAATGTCGTCGTTGGTGCTCGATTCGAGCGGGTTGTGGCTGATGCCCGAGTTGATGCCGCGCACGAAGAGCATGGCCTGCGGCATCACCTCGTGCAGCTTCATCGCGTCGTGGCCGGCGCCGCTGGGCATGCGAAAGAGCGGCACGCCGAGCGAATCGACGGCCTTTTCCCAGCGCTGCTGCCATGCGGGCGCGCTCGGCGCAGCGGCCGCGCGCATGGCTTCCTCGATGACGAAGCGCACGCCGCGGCGGTCGGCAATCTCCTGCAGCGCGGCCAGCACGTCGCGCACCACGGCGTCGCGCTGCGGATCGTTGGGCGCGCGGATGTCCAGGCTGAACTTGCAGCGTCCGGGCACCACGTTGATCGAGCCGCTCGGCACTTCGAGCATGCCCACGGTGGCGACGGAGTCGCCGTCCTTTGCCGCGCGCTGCTCGGCGAAGAGGATCAGTTCGGCCACTGCGGCGGCGGCATCGCGGCGCCGGCCCATCGGCGTGGTGCCGGCATGGCTGGCCATGCCGATCATCTCGCCCACGTAACGCACGCCGCCGTTGATGGAGGTGACGATGCCCAGGGGGATGTCGAGCTCGGTCAGCACCGGGCCCTGCTCGATGTGCACCTCGACGAAGCCGAGGTAGCGCGCCGGGTCGCGCTGGATCTTCGGAATGTCTTCTTCCTTCAGGCCCGCATGCCGCATGGCCTCGCGCATCGTGATGCCGCCGGCATCCTTCTGGTCGAGCCAGCGCTGGTCGAAGTGGCCGATGAGCGCGCCCGATCCCAGGAAGGTGGCCTTGTAGCGCTGGCCTTCTTCCTCGGCAAAGCCCACCACCTCGAACGCGAACGGCAGGCGCCGGCCCTGGCGCTTGAGTTCGCGCACACAGGCTACGGCCACGAAGATGCCCAGGCGGCCGTCGTACTTGCCGCCGTTGCGCACGGTGTCGTAGTGCGAGCCGGTGAGCAAAGCCTTCGCATTGGGCGTGCTGCCTTCGTAGCGGCCGACCACGTTGCCGACCGCATCGATGTGCACCGAGTCGAAGCCGCAGTCGCGCATCAGGCCGGAAATCTGCGCGGCGCAGGCGCGGTGCGCATCGGTCAGGTAGGTGACGGTGAGCTGGCCTTTCTCGGCGTAGCCCGGGTCGGTGTGCGCCGAGAGCGCTTCGTGCCAATCCCAGACGTCGTTGCCGAGCGAGACGTCGGCGCCGAACTTGTCGTCGAGCCGGATCTCGGCGATGCGGTGGATGTTGCGCAGCGCCTCGCCCAGCTCGAAGTCCGGGTGATGGTGCAGCCGGCGCTCGAAGGTGTCGATGATCTCGCGCTTGGAAAGCCCGGTGCCGCGCGGCCCGCGCACCGCCAGGATGAACGGGAAGCCGAACTTCGCGTTGTAGTCGGCATTGAGCTGCTGGATCTTCGCGAACTCTTCGGGCGTGCAGTCGGTGAGGCCGGCCTTGCCCTGCTCATGGGTCGACTCGGCCGTGAGCGTCTTGCTGACCATGGCCTTGCCCGCGAGCTCGGGGTGGGCACGGATCAGGCCCAGCTTTTCGTCGGTCGAGGCCGCGGCCACCGCCTGCACGAGCGCATGCTTCAGGTGCGCGAGCGAGCGGAACGGGCGCGCCGCGAGCGCGCGCTCGGCGATCCACGGCGAATGTTCGTAGGTGCCGTCGAGCAGCGCCACGGCATCGCCCGGCGCGGCGGCATTCAGTTGGTCGAGGGTCAGGCTCATGACGGGTCTCCGGTGGCGGCCGCTTCGTAAGGATGGGCCTGCTTCCAGTGGCGCGCGATGTCCACGCGCCGGCAGACCCACACGTCCTCGTGCTGGCCGATGTGATCGAGAAAGCGCTGCAGCGCGGTGATGCGGCCGGGCCGCCCGAGCAGGCGGCAGTGCATGCCGATGCTCATCATCTTGGGGCTGTTGTCGCCCTGCGGATCGCCTTCGGCATAGAGCGCGTCGAAGCTGTCCTTCATGTACTGGAAGAACGGGTCGGCGTGCGAGTAGCCCTGCGGCAGCGCAAAGCGCATGTCGTTGCAGTCGAGCGTGTAKGGCACGATGAGCTGCGGCACCACGGTGCCGTCGGACTTCTGCACCTTCATCCAGAAGGGCAGGTCGTCGCCGTAGTAGTCGCTGTCGTATTCGAAGCCGCCGTAGTCGGCCACGAGGCGGCGCGTGCGCGGGCTGTCGCGGCCGGTGTACCAGCCCAGGGCGCGTTCGCCGGTGAGCTTTTCAATCGCTTCCATGCCCAGGCGCATGTGTTCGCGCTCGGTGGCCTCGTCGAGGTTCTGGTAGTGAATCCAGCGCCAGCCGTGGCAGGCGATCTCGTAGCCCAGTTCCTTGAAGGCCGCGGCCAACTCGGGGTAGCGCGCGAGCGCCATGCCCACGCCGAACACGGTGAGCGGCAGGCCGCGCTTCTCGAACTCGCGCAGGATGCGCCAGACGCCGGCGCGCGAGCCGTATTCGTAGATGCCTTCCATGCTGATGTGCCGGTCCGGAAAGCTCGCCGGATTGAACATCTCGGAAAGGAACTGCTCGGAGCCCGCGTCGCCGTGCAGCGTGGCGTTCTCGCCGCCCTCTTCGTAGTTGAGGACGAACTGCACCGCGATGCGCGCGCCGCCGGGCCACTGGGCATGGGGCGGATTGCGGCCGTAGCCGACGAGGTCGCGCGGGTAGGGCAGGGTGGTGTCGTAGACGGTCATGGGCGTTCGTTCAGGACAGGGCGAGCGAGATGTCGTTGGTGGGCACCTTGCGGTCGAAGGTGAGGTTGGCTTCGACGTGTTCCAGGTGTTCGGTCATGAGGCGCACGGCGCGCTCCTCGTCGCGCGCGGCCAGCGCCTTCACGATGTCGGCGTGCTCGTCGTTCGAGTGCTCGGCCGCGCTGGTGCTCTGGTACATGAGCGTGATGAGGGCGCAGCGCGAGATCAGCTCGCCGAGGATCTGCGCCAGCACCTGGTTGCCCATGAGCTCGGCCATGCGCACGTGGAAGTCGCCGAGCAGCTCGGTGCGGCCCGAGATGTCCTCGCCCGACACCGCGGATTTTTCGAGTGCCACGTGCTCCTTGAGCGCCTTGATCTTGGCCGGCGTGACGGTGCGCACGAACTCGCGCGTCATCTCGGCCTCGAGCATGCGGCGCACCGCGAACACCTGCCTGGCTTCGTCGACGGCCGGCGCTGCCACGAAGGCGCCGCGCGCGGGCTCCAGGCGGATGAGCTTGTTCTGCGACAGCTGGAACAGCGCCTGGCGCACCAGCGTGCGCGACACGCCGAAGTGGTCGGCCAGCTTCTGCTCGGCCAGCTTGGTGCCGGGCTGCAGCCGGTGGTCGACGATCGCCTTGGTGAGCGCGTCGACGATCGAACGGGTGGTGGAGGACTCCATGTTTTTCATGATAGACCCAAAGCCGGTAACTGTATACACTTTTGTCCACCGGAATTTCCCGCACCTGATTCGACCTTCGAAGGAGCGCCCCATGGGCTTGAGCACTCACGTACTGGACACGATGCACGGCGGCCCCGCGGCCGGCATGGAGGTGGCGCTGTACACCACCCAAGGCGACGACGCCACGCTGGTGAAGCGCTTCACGCTGAATTCGGACGGCCGCAGCGACGGGCCGCTCTACGACAACCACTCGCTCAAGGCCGGCACCTACCGGCTGGTGTTCGACGTGGCGGGCTACTTCAAGGCGCGCGGCGTGAAGCTGCCCGAGCCGAACTTCCTCAACAAGGTGTCGCTGGACTTCGGTGTGGCGCACACCGACCAGCACTACCACGTGCCGCTGCTCGTGAGCCCGTGGAGCTACTCGACCTACCGCGGGTCCTGAGGTGTCAATCCCCCTGGGACTGTCCTTCGGTCAGGGTGTCGAGCTGGAAGCGCCCGCTCTTGTCCCACAGCCAGGTGTCGGTCCAGGTGACCGGGCCGAGGCGCGTGGCGGCGGGGAAGGGCGCGGCCTGCAGTACCGCGCGTTCGATCTCGGCGATGACCTCGGGCGCATGCTTGGGCGCGCGCATCCAGTGCATCGACACCACGCGGCCGCCGGCATCGAGGTTCACCTGCAGCGTGCCCACGGCATAGAGCAGCGGCGGCAGCTGGCCGCCGTAGATGCGCGAGCGGTTGATCTCGTAGATGTGGCGCGCGGCATCGCGCCGGTAGTCGCGCGCGGTGGCCGCATTCGATGCGCGCGGCGCGGGGCCGCTGGCGCTGCGGTCGGCCGTGGCCCCGCTCAGCTGGCCGGGCACAGAACCGGCGCCGGGGCCGGTGGTGCCGCATCCGGCGATCCAGAGGGCGCAGAGGGAAGAGGCAAGAAGGGCGAGGCGGCGCGGCGTAAGCTGACGGTTCATCGCCGGGTTTATACAGTGAGTCACGCGCATCCCCGCAACCGAAGGTATCGAGAATGAACGGCTTGGTCGATCAGCTGCTGGCGCGCCTGGCCCGCGAAGATGCGGTGCTGGTGCGCGTCGAATCCACGCAGGGCTCGGCGCCGCGCGAGGCGGGCACCTGGATGGCGGTGTGGGCCGAAGGGCTCACGGGCACCATCGGCGGCGGCCAGCTCGAATTCCAGGCCACGCGGGAAGCGCGCGAACTGCTCGCGGGGCGGCGCGCGATCGACGGCATCGAGCGCTACCCGCTCGGCCCGAGCCTGGGCCAGTGCTGCGGCGGCGTGATGTTTCTCTCTTACCGGCGCATCACGGCGGCCGATGCGCCGGCCTTGCAGCGTGAACTGGTTGCACAGCTCCAGCCCGTGGCGCTGTTCGGCGGCGGGCACGTGGGCGCTGCGCTTGCGCGTCTGCTGGCCAGCCTGCCGTTTTCGGTGCGCTGGATCGACAGCCGCGACGGCGTGTTTCCCGGTGCGCTGCCGGCGCAGATCGAGACCGAGCATTCCGAGCCCGTACAGGACGCCGTGGCCGCGCTCGCGCCGGGCAGCCGCGTGCTGATCATGAGCTTCAGCCACGCCGAAGACCTGGACATCGTCATCGCCTGCCTCAAGCGCCTGCGCACGCATGGCGACCTGCCCTACATCGGCTTGATCGGCAGCAAGACCAAGTGGGCCACCTTCAGCCACCGGCTCGAGGCGCGCGGCTTCAGGCCCGAGGAACTGGCGCGCATCACCTGCCCGATCGGCGTGCCCGGCATCACCGGCAAGGAGCCCGAGGTGATCGCGGTGGCGGTGGCGGCACAGTTGTTGCAATCACTGGGCTGAACAGGGTTTTCCCGGCGGCGACGCCTTCAAAAAAGCATCCCGCCACTTGCCAAAACTGTATACACTTTCGGTCCACAACAAGCCGCAGCGGAGCGAGGCCCATTTCATGGAGCCTGCGTTCGCGGCACTTTCTCTGCTTACAGCGCCCGCAGTGGTGAGCAGGCTGAAGAAACCCCTTCGCGGCGCCGCCACGCGCCGACGGGGTTGAGAGAGAGCACCACACATGGAAAGCTATTACCTCGACTGGGCCAACCTGCTGCTGCGCTGGGTCCACGTCATCACCGCCATCGCCTGGATCGGCGCCTCCTTCTACTTCGTGATGCTGGACAACAGCCTCGAGAAGCCGCAGGACCCCGAGTCGCTCGACAAGGGCGTGGGCGGCGAGCAATGGGCCGTGCATGGCGGCGGCTTCTACAACATGCAGAAGTACGCGCTGGCGCCCAAGCGGCTGCCGGACCACCTGCACTGGTCGTACTGGGAGAGCTACAGCACCTGGCTCACGGGCTTTGCGCTCTTCACCATGTCGTACCTGTGGAACGCCAGCACCTACCTGATCGACAAGTCGAAGATGGACTGGCAGCCCGGCGCCGCCATTGGCGTGGCCCTGGCTTTCTTCGTGGTGTTCTGGATGGTCTACGACGGCATCTGCCAGGTCTTCGGCCGCCGCAAGAACGGCGACACCATCGTCGGTGTGCTGATCGCGCTCTTCATCGTGTTTGCGACCTGGCTGGCCTGCCAGTGGTTCGCGGGCCGTGCGGCCTTCTTGCTGGTGGGCGCGATGATGGCCACCACGATGAGCGGCAACGTTTTCTTCTGGATCATTCCGGGCCAGCGCAAGAACGTGCAGGCGCTGCGCGAAGGCCGGCCGGTGGATCCGGTGCACGGCCAGCGCGGCAAGCAGCGCAGCGTGCACAACACCTACTTCACGCTGCCGGTGCTGTTCGCGATGCTGAGCAACCACTACAGCTTCACCTACACGCACAAGTACAACTGGATCGTGCTGCTGCTGATCATGCTCGGCGGCGCGGCCATTCGCCAGTTCTTCGTGGTGCGGCACCGCTTCAAGCTCGGCAACGCGGGCAACCCGCTGCCCTATGCGCTGATCGGCATCGTGGTGCTGGGGCTCACCATCGTCTGGATGAAGCCCGAGCCGGCGGCCGCGCCTGTGGCTGCGGCAGCAGCGCCCGCCGTGGCGTTCAAGGACGTGCAGAAGGTGCTCGAGCAGCGCTGCTTCATGTGCCACGGCGAGGCCGTGCAGATGAAGAACGTGCGCGTCGATTCGCCCGAGCAGGTGGCGGCGCATGCGCAGGCCATCTACCAGCAGGTGGTGGTCACGAAGATCATGCCGATGAACAACGCCACCGGCATCACCGACGAAGAACGCGCGCTGATCGGCCGCTGGTTCCAGGCCGGGGCAAAGACGAACTAGACCGACCGCGGTCAAGAGGGCAGGCCGCCGTTCGCCGCACAATCGCCCGATGGAGACAAAGCAAGCCATGACCGCATCGAACCCTTCCTTCGGCCCCGCACCCGATCCGCGCGAAGCACCGCGCGCCTTCCTCGAACATCTCTACCGCGTGGCGGTGGACCGCGCGCTGCCGCTGTCCACGCTGGGCGCGCACCTGCCCAAGCCGCCCAAGGGCCGCACGCTGGTGCTGGGCGCGGGCAAGGCGGGCGGCTCGATGGTGCAGGCGCTCGAGGCCCTGTGGCCGGCCGACGCGCCGCTGTCGGGCCTGGTCGTCACGCGCTACGACCACATCCCGCCGCGCCCCGAGGGCGTGCCGCAGCGCATCGAGCTCGTCGAGGCCGCGCATCCGGTGCCCGATGCGGCCGGGCAGCAGGCGGCGGCGCGCATCCTCGCGCTCGCGCAAGGCCTCACGGCCGACGACCTCGTGCTGTGCCTGATCTCGGGCGGCGGATCCTCGCTGCTCGTCTTGCCGGCCGAGGGCCTCACGCTCGAGGACAAGCAGCGCATCAACAAGCAGCTGCTCGACAGCGGGGCCGGCATCGGCGAGATGAACTGCGTGCGCAAGCACCTCTCGCGCATCAAGGGCGGCCGTCTGGCGGCGGCCTGCGCGCCGGCGCGCGTGGTCACGCTCACCATCAGCGACGTGCCGGGCGACGATCCGGCCGTCATCGCGAGCGGTCCCACGGTGCCTGACGCCACCACCTGCGCCGATGCGCTGGCCATCCTCGACCGCTACGGCATCGAGGTGCCGGCGCCGGTGCGCGCGCAGCTCGAGAGCGGCGAGCTCGAAACCCCGAAGCCGGACGACGCGGTGTTCAAGGGCCATGAAGTCCACCTGATCGCCACGCCCCAGCAATCGCTCGAAGCGGCGGCCAAGGCGGCGCGCGCGGCCGGCATCGAGGCGCATATCCTCAGCGACGAGATCGAAGGCGAATCGCGCGAGGTCGGCAAGATGCATGCGGCCCTGGCGCGCGCCGTGGCGCACCGCGGCCAGCCGTTCGCGCGGCCCTGCGTGATTCTTTCGGGCGGCGAAACCACGGTGACCATTCGCCCGCGCCAGCCTGGCCAGGCCAAGGGCCGGGGCGGGCGGGCCGGCGAGCTGTGCATGGGCCTGGCCGGCGCGCTCATGGGCCAGCCGCAGGTCTGGGCGCTGGCGGCCGACACCGACGGCATCGACGGCGTGGAAGACAACGCCGGCGCCTTCGTCACGCCCGATACGCTGGCGCGTGCCAGCGCGGCCGGCAGGAAGCTGTCGGACCACCTCGACCGCAACGACGCGTACGGCTACTTCGACGCGATCGGCGACCTGTTCGTGACCGGCCCCACCAACACCAACGTCAACGACTTCCGCGCGCTGCTGATCCTGTAGCGGCCGTCACGGCGGCAACGGCAAAAGGGGCCGGTTTCCCGGCGCCGGCGGGTTTGGCGAACTCGGGTTAATCTATGCACCCGGCGGCAATTTGCCGCCGTTGTCGCAAGCGCACCTTTCGGGTGCCGCGCCGCGCACCCAGATTTCCCCTTTTCACCATCATCCAGTCCTCGAAGGAAAAGTTCGCCATGACCGCCACCTACACCGACACCCRCCTGCTGATCGACAACGAATGGGTCGACGCCACCGGCGGCAAGACGCTGGACGTCGTGAACCCCGCCACCGGCAAGGCCATCGGCAAGGTGGCGCATGCCAGCATCGCCGACCTCGACCGCGCCCTGGCCGCCGCCCAGCGCGGCTTCGAAAAGTGGCGCAACACGCCCGCCAACGAGCGCGCCGCCGTCATGCGCCGCGCCGCCGGCCTGATCCGCGAACGCGCCCCTGAAATCGCCAAGCTGCTCACGCAGGAGCAGGGCAAGCCGCTGGCCGAAGCCAAGGGCGAAACGCTGGCCGCCGCCGACATCATCGAGTGGTTCGCCGACGAAGGCCGCCGCGTCTACGGCCGCATCGTGCCCTCGCGCAACCTGGCCGCGCAGCAGCTGGTGATCAAGGAGCCGCTGGGCCCGGTCGCCGCATTCACGCCGTGGAACTTCCCCATCAACCAGATCGTGCGCAAGCTCGGCGCCGCGCTGGCCACCGGCTGCTCGTTCCTGGTGAAGGCACCCGAAGAAACCCCGGCCTCGCCGGCCGCGCTGCTGCAGGCTTTCGTCGATGCCGGCATTCCGCCTGGCACCGTGGGCCTGGTGTTCGGCAACCCGGCCGAAATCTCGAACTACCTGATCTCGCATCCGATCATCCGCAAGGTCACCTTCACGGGCTCCACCCCGGTCGGCAAACAGCTGGCCGCGCTGGCCGGCTCGCACATGAAGCGCGTCACCATGGAGCTGGGCGGCCATGCGCCGGTCATCGTGGCCGAGGACGCCGACGTGGCGCTGGCCGTGAAGGCCGCGGGTGCCGCCAAGTTCCGCAATGCGGGCCAGGTCTGCATTTCGCCGACCCGCTTCCTGGTGCACAACAGCCTGCGCGAGGAATTCGCCCGCACGCTGGTCAAGTACACCGAAGGCCTGAAGCTCGGCGACGGCCTGGCCGAAGGCACGACCCTGGGCCCGCTCGCCAACGCGCGCCGCCTCACGGCCATGGCCCATGTGCTGGACGATGCGCGCAAGAAGGGCGCCACCGTGGCGGCCGGCGGCGAACGCGTCGGCGACACCGGCAACTTCTTCGCGCCCACCGTGCTGACCGACGTGCCGCTCGATGCCGACGTGTTCAACAACGAGCCCTTCGGCCCGATCGCGGCGATCCGCGGCTTCGATACGCTGGAAGAAGCGATTGCCGAAGCCAACCGCCTGCCGTTCGGCCTGGCCGGCTATGCCTTCACCCGGTCGATCAAGAACGCGCACCTGCTGAGCCAGAAGCTCGAGCTCGGCATGCTGTGGATCAACCAGCCCGCCGCGCCCTCGCCCGAAATGCCCTTCGGCGGCGTGAAGGATTCGGGCTACGGCTCGGAAGGCGGCCCGGAGGCGCTCGAGGCTTACCTGAACACCAAGGCTGTTTCGATCATGAGCGTCTGAGCGGCCCCGTTCGGTCCGCTCCGGTTCTTATAAAAAACGGCATCGCTTTGCGGCGGTGCCGTTTTTTTTGTCCTTGTTTTTTCAGGGCGCGCTCCCCCC
>NZ_JBFTPJ010000040.1:0-13581 GCF_056398445.1 Variovorax sp. 01T439_2 | reverse complement strand
ACCTGAGCCGGAAGGCGAGCAAGGCCGCGCAGGCCCTGGGCCGCGGCATTCTCGCGGCCGCGCCCTGGCTCATGAAGGCGCTGTCGGTGGCCGGCACCGCGGCCATGTTCCTGGTGGGCGGCGGCATCCTGGTGCACGGCGTGCCGGCCCTCGGCCATGCCGTGGAAGACTGGGCCAAGGCCACCGGCGGCGTGTTCGGCGCAATCGGGTCGATGGGGGTGAATGCGGGCATCGGCATCGTGGCGGGCGCCATCGTGCTGGCGTGCGTGGAAGTCGCCGGCAAGCTGCGCGGCAAGAAGGGCTGAGCCCTGCCGGCTGCGGGCCGGCCCGTTGCCGCGCTACTTGCCGCGCCGGACCAGCCCGACCACCACCAGCGCCACGCCCAGCACCAGCGCGAACCAGCCGACCAGGTAGGCGCCGGCCACCATCTCGAACCAGCGCGTGCCCTGCAGGAAGCGCGGCGCCAGCAGAACGGCGGCGCCGATCACGAGGCAGAGAATGCCGCGCTCGAGCGTGCGGAGTTGTCGTTTGGGTTGCGCCATGGCTTCTTCGTCTGGGGTGGTGGGTTGCGTCAGTGCGACATTGTCCCGCGCATTGCGGCCGGATGGCCCTGCAGCGCAAACGACTTGCCCGTGGGCACCAGCGTGTCGCCGTCCACGCGCAGGATCGTGATGTCCTGGTCGATGAAGTTGCCCACGTAGAGGTACTTGCCGTCGGCGCTCCACACGGCGCCTTCGGGCAGGCCGCGCACCACCACCTCGTTGGCGCGCGAGACCTTCTTGCCGTCGATCTTCAGCAGCACCACCGAGCCGTTGCGGTTGTAGAAGTAGGCGTTCTTTGCCGAGTTGCTGCCGCGCAGGATTACGGCCACCGCATGCTTGCCGGTCGGGCTCACGGCCAGGCCCTCGGGCCCGTCGCCGACCACCACCTTGTCGACCACGCGCGGCGGCACCACTTCGAGGTCGATCACGCTCACCGTGTCGACCTGCCCGTCCGATGCGCCCGAGTTGCCGTTGTCGGCCGTGAGCGCGAGCTTGCCATCGGGCGTCACGTCGACGTTGTAGGGCCACAGGCCCGCCGCGAGGTCGACCTTGTCGTAGCTGACCTTCTCGCCGTTGACCTCGAGCAGCGCGATCTTGTGGCTGGTGAACTTGGCCGCCAGCGCGCGCTTGCCGTCGGGCGTGAAGCGCACGTGCGCCACCGAGTCGCCCATGGCGACGGTGTCGATCAGCGTCACCTGCTTGCCCGCGATGCGCAGCACGCTGACCGAGTTGTCGGCGCGGTTGGCCACCAGCGCGAGATTGCCGGCGCGGTTGATCGACAGGCCCGAGGGCTGCTTGCCCACCGTGAGCGTGTCGAGCAGCCTGGGCGGCGTGGTGCTCAGGTCGATCACGAACAGGCGGTTGTCGGGCACCTGCCGGCGCACGCCGTTCTCTTCCACCACGTTGAGCGAGTTGGCCACCAGCGCCAGCGTTTCGCCGGGGGTGATCGCGAGGTTGACGGGCGGTCCGGCGATGGTGTTGTCCAGCTGCAGGCTGCCGACGAGCCTGGGCGCCAGCGGATCGGTGCCGATGTCCAGCACCTGCACCGTGTCGCGCCCCATCGGCGCGAGGATCACGGCGCCGGCGTCGCTCCACGACTGCTTCTCGTCGTTGGCGACCAGCATGAGCTGGCGCTGCGCCGTGGCGGGGGTCAGATTGGTGCAGCCCGAAACCGCGGCGAGTGCGGCCAGGGCAAGGGTCGCCAGTGCGGCGGGGCGAAACTTCATGGGGCGGTCTCCGTGTTGTATGTTGTTGTCGTGCCGGCCCTGGGGCCGCAGCGCATGGTAGCGGCACAATCGATCGATCCACCAGCGAGAGCCGCACGCATGACCATCGAAATCTCCAAGGAAGCCCGCCAGCAGGCCATCGCGTCGATCGAGCGCTACTTCAACGAGAACATGGAAGAGAAGATCGGCAACATCGCGGCCGGCGCGCTGCTCGGCTTCTTTCTTGAAGAGGTCGGCCCCATCGTCTACAACAAGGCCGTGGCCGACGTGCAGGAACGGCTGCAGTCGCGCATCTCGGAGGTCGACCTCGAAGTGCACGAGGACGAGTTCCAGTACTGGCGCAAATTCGATCGGCAGAAAAAGAGCCGGTAGCCGGCGCAGGCGTCGTGCGCACGCATCGCCCGGCGTTCAAAGATGCTTCCAAACGTTGCAAAATCCCAAGCCATGCAACCACACCGTCCCATTGCGCGTTCTGCGCCTTCTTCGCTGCTGCGCACCCTTGCCGCCTTGCCGCTCATCCTGGCCGCTTCCCTTGCGGCCGCCCAGCAGGACCCGGCGTCGTTCCCGCTGGATTCGGTCGRCTACCTGAACGAGGAGCTGCCGCGCATGGAGGCCGCCATCGCGGCCAGGGACCGCAGCTTCTTCCACGGTGCGATGGCCCGCACGGTGGAGTTCTCCGAGCGCTGGGGTTTCAAGGCGCAAGCCAATCCCGACCTGGCCAAGTACCCGATGTGCACCGAGGCGGTGATGGATTACGTGGTCGTCGGCATGTGCAGGCTCAATCCCGCGAGCGATGGATGCGAGCCCGGGCTKGCACCGCGCTTCGAGGCCAATGTGCAGCGCTGCCGCGAGGTGGCGGCGCGAAAATAGGCGCCCCGTCCTTCGACGAAAAATGAAAGTCCCCGCAGGCAGGCGCTGCGGGGCGGAGACACGCCATGGAATACACACGCTACCAGACCCTTGCCATCACGCGCCGCGGCGCCCATGGCGCGGTGCTCGACATCCAGATGCGCGCGGCCAACGGCAAGCTGCCCACGGCCGGCCACGACGGCCACCGCGAACTGGCCGAGATCTGGCGCGACGTGGCGGCCGACGACACGGTGCGCTGCGCGGTGCTGCGGGGCGAGGGGCTGGGCTTCTCGGGCGGCGGCGACCTGGCCATGGTGCAGGACATGACCACCGACGACGCGGTGCGCCAGCGCGTCTGGAAAGAAGCGCGCGACCTGGTCTACAACATCATCAACTGCGACAAGCCCATCGTGAGCGCCATGCACGGCCCGGCCGTGGGCGCGGGCCTGGTGGCGGGGCTTTTGGCCGACATTTCGATTGCCGCCAGGGACGCGAAGATCGTCGACGGCCACACGCGCCTGGGCGTGGCGGCGGGCGACCACGCGGCCATCGTCTGGCCGCTGCTGTGCGGCATGGCCAAGGCCAAGTACCACCTGCTGCTGTGCGAACCGGTGAGCGGCGCGGAGGCCGAGCGCATCGGCCTGGTGTCGCTCGCGGTGGACGAGGCCGAGCTGCTGCCGCGCGCCTACGAGGTGGCCGACCGGCTCGCGGTCGGCAGCCAGGGCGCGATCCGCCTGACCAAGTACGCGCTCAACAACTGGCTGCGCCAGGCCGGCCCGGCCTTCGACGCCTCGCTGGCGCTCGAATTCATGGGCTTCGCGGGCGCCGACGTGCGCGAGGGCGTGGCCTCGCTGCGCGAGCGGCGCGCGCCGAACTTCGGCTGAAGTCCACTCGCCGAATCAGGCCTTCTTCAGGCCCTGCAGCGTCTGCAGCAGCACCACGCGCGTCTGGCCCAGCACCATGCCTTTCCATTCGTCGTTGTCGCAGTAGAAGGCATCGCGCAGTTGCTGGCGGATTTCGCGCTTCTGCGCCTCGGGCGCCTCGGGATGGCGCCGCAGCCAGGTGTCGGCGCGCAGGCGGGTCAGCACCTCGCTGTCGGGCAGCGTGCCGAACTCCAGGCCCATGGGCGCGATGCTCGCATCGGGGCACTCGTCATAGGCAATGGAGACCACCGGCCCCGACACGTCGGCCGAGGCCGAGTCGCCGGCAAAGGGCGCGAACACGTCGGCGCCCCACCAGGCATGCGCCTGCGCAAGATCGGCCGGCGCATTGCGGCCGGGGTAGATCTTCTCGCCATGGCCGTAGGGGCCGAGGCCGGTGTGGATGTCGATCCAGCCGATGTGCGTGGCCGACGCGGCATAGCTGCGCAGGATGGCGCGCATCGTGCGGTTGCTCCACGAGGGCGCCGTGYCGCCGTAGAACAGGCCGTCGGCCGAGCTGTACTGGCCCCGGGTGACGGCCGCGCGGAAAGCCCGCATGCCGTGTTTTTCAATGTAGGCCGCCATGGCGGCATCGTCGGCGGCAGTGGGCGGCCAGCTGGCGGGCAGCACCAGCGGCTCGACCTCGGCGTACTCCGCATTCACCGGCAGCGGCGCGCCGAAGTCGATGTGGTTGCGGTTCAGGTCGATGTTGTCCTCGTTGGTGCGGTGCAGGTGCGAGAAGCCGTGCGGATTGACCGCATGCACCAGCAGCAGCGCCACGTCCGCTTGTTGGAGCCGCCCCAGCAGGTCGGCGTCGTGCAGCGTGGCAAGCTGCGCGCCCGAGCCGCAGAAGCCCTCGGGGCCGTGCGTGCCCGAGGTGACGAGCAGCAGCTTCTTCGCATCCCTGGCGCCGATCAGCGCCACGTCGGTCGCCAGCTCCTCGCCGAGCGCGCCGCGGTGCGTCGGCAGCACGAAGGATTCGACCGCGGCGCCGCGCATTGCCGCGGCATCGAGGAACTTGGCGCGCGCCTCGGCGTACGTGCCCGAGAAATGGCGGGTGGCGGCGGTGGAGGGGGTGTGCATGGGTGGTGGGCTCCTGTGCGTGTATGTAGGGGGGCTGTCAGGCCGGCGGGTAGGCGGCGCCTGCTTCGCCCGGGGCCCAGGGCGCGTACTTGTGCATCGCGCGCTCGAACAGCGGCGAGGTCGTCCAGCCCGCGAGCCAGGCGCGCAGCAGCGGCCAGGGCTGGCTTTCGAACCATGCGGGCTCGACCATTGCGAACTGTCGCACGAAGGGCATGACGGCGGCATCGGCCAGCGCCGCGCGCGCGCCGAAGAGCTGCGGCCCGGGGCCATTGGCGAGCCGGGCTTCCAGCTCCAGCAGGAACTGCGCACCCAGTTCGCGCGCAGTGCTGGCGGGCGCATCCGCGAAGCGGCCCGGGTACTTGTAGCGGTCGAGCTGCGGCTTGAAGCGGTTGTCGCACGCGGCCACGAGCGCGAGCATGCCGTCGAGCGTGCCGGTCTCGGGTGCGAGCCAGCGCAGCGGATCGTTGCGGCCCAGCGCCCACCGCATGATGTCCAGGCTTTGCTCCAGCACGGCGGCATCGGGCAGCACCAGCACCGGCACCGTGCCCTTGGGCGAGGCGGCGAGCATGTCGGGCGGCTTGTTCTTCAGCACCACTTCGCGCAGTTCGCAGCGCTCGCCGCTGGCGGCCAGGGCGAGCCGGGCGCGCATCGCGTAGGGGCAGCGGCGAAAGCTGTAGAGGATGGGCAGGCGAGGGTCTTGCATCGAGCGCAGGAGTCTATGCGCGCAACCTGGCCGCATGGGTGCCTGGCGCCTGCTCCCTCAGCCCCTGCATTCCCCGCAGGTGCCATGCAGCGTGAGCGCGGTGTGGCGGGTGTCGATGCCCTGCTTGCGCAGCTCGCGGCCGAGCCGGCTCATCACCTTGGGCAGCTCGGGATCGGAGGGGAGCGCGAGCACCTTGTGGCACTGGTCGCATTCGAAGGTGTTGCCGGACGCGGCTTCCACATGGCGCGAAAAGCGGTTGACGCGGTCCGCCCCCACGCGGCGGTCGCACAGGCCGGCATCAACCAGGCGGTCGAGCACGCGGTACACCGTGACACGGTCGGGCGCCTCCCCGGTGGCCGTGGTGTAGGCGGCCACCACGTCGTCGTGCGTGAGCGGCTGCGAGGCGTGCTCCAGCAATTCGAGCACGGTCTGCGCGGCGCGCGTCACGCGCAGACCGCTGCTGCGCAGCAGGGTTTCGCTGTCGGGCGTCGTCGCGGCAATGGGGGGCTTCGGATGCGGGCTCATGGGTTTTCCGTGGAACCGACATTGTGTTGCATTCCGTGAGCCCGCGCCCCGGGCGGCCCGAATGCGCTAAGGTCTGGTTTTTCGCGTTTTCTGAATACCTTCTACCGACCATGTCCAGCTCCCCGATCGAAATCGAGACCGCTCCGAATCCCACCGCCACGGTCATCGTGATGCACGGCCTGGGCGCCGACGGGAACGATTTCGTGCCGATTGCCAACGAGCTCGACCTGTCGAGCGTGGGCCCGGTGCGCTTCGTGTTTCCCAATGCACCGGTGATCCCCGTCACCATCAACGGCGGCTACCGCATGCCGGCCTGGTACGACATCGCCGTGGCCGACCTGGTGGCGCGCGAGGACGAGCGGGGCCTGCGCCGCTCGCAGGCCGCGATCGAGGCGCTGATCGCCAGCGAGAAGGCCCGCGGCATCGCGGCCAACCGCATCGTGGTGGCGGGTTTCTCGCAGGGCTGCGCCATGGCGCTGATGACGGGCCTGCGCCACACCGAGCGGCTGGCCGGCATCGTCGGCCTCTCGGGCTACCTGCCGATTGCCGCCACGACCGCGGCCGAGCGGCATGCGGCCAACCACGACACGCCGGTCTTCCTGGCCCATGGCCGGCAGGACCCGGTGGTGCCGCTCGAAGCGGCGCTGCGGTCGCGCGACGCGCTCGCCGCGCTGGGCTATCCCGTCGAGTGGCATGAGTACACGATGGCGCACTCGGTCTGCATGGACGAGATCGCCGACCTGAACCGCTTTCTTCTGCATGTACTGGAGACAAAAAAATGATCCTCGTCATCGGACACGCCATGGCGAAACCCGAAACCCTGCAGGCGATGCTGGCCATCAGCGTGGAGCACGTGCTGCGCTCGCGCACCGAGCCCGGCTGCATCTCGCACGAGGTCAGTGCGGACGTGCAGCAGCCGCTGCGGCTGAGCTTCGTCGAGCGCTGGAGCGACATGGCGGCGCTGAAGGCGCATTTCCGCGTCGAGGCGTCGCGCGCCTTCGGCAAGGCGCTGGCCGCCATGGCCGACGGCACGCCGCAGATCTCCATCTACCAGTCGGAAGAAATCGAGCCCGCATGAGCTCAGCTATCAAAACAATAGCGGCGCGCAGCATAGCGGATGGCGGGATTCCCTGCACGAGCAGCGCCCGCGCGGCCGTGCTACCTTCCAGCCCCTCAGAGATTGACGGGTCATAACAATATGAGCAGCAGATTGCAGGAGAGGCTGGGTGCGCTCTCAGCCGCGCGGTTGAAGGGTATGCGGCGCGGCATCGAGAAGGAAAGCCTGCGCGCGCTGCCGGACGGCAAGCTCGCGCTCACGCCGCACCCGCTGGCCCTGGGATCGGCGCTGACCCATCCGCACATCACCACCGACTTCAGCGAATCGCAGCTCGAGCTCATCACGGGCGTGCATGCCAGCGCCGAGTCGGCGCTGGAGGAGCTCACGCGCGTCCACCAGTTCACCTACCGCGTGCTCGACTCGCTCGGCGACGAGCGCCTCTGGGTGTCGAGCATGCCCTGCGGCCTGCCGACCGACGAGACCATTCCCATCGGGCGCTACGGCTCCTCGAACGTCGGGCGCGCCAAGAGCGTCTACCGCATGGGGCTGAGCCACCGCTACGGGCGGCGCATGCAGACCATCTCGGGCATCCACTACAACTGGTCGCTGCCCGACGTGTCGAGCGAACAGTATTTCGCGCTCATCCGCAACTTCCGGCGCCATGCCTTCCTGCTGCTGTACCTGTTCGGCGCCTCGCCCGCGCTGTGCTCCAGCTTTGTCGCGGGGCGCCCGCACGAGCTGCAGCCGCTGGGCGACGGCAGCATGTTCATGCCGCACGGCACCTCGCTGCGCATGGGACGCCTGGGCTACCAGAGCGACGCCCAGGCCTCGCTGGCCGTGAGCTACAACAGCCTCGAGGGCTACGGCGCCTCGCTGCAGGACGCACTCACGCGGCCCTGGCCGGCCTACGAGGCCATCGGCATCCGCAACCTCGGCGGCGACTACAACCAGCTGGCCACCAGCCTGCTGCAGATCGAGAACGAGTTCTACGGCACCATCCGCCCCAAGCGCGTGATCCACTCCGGCGAGCGCCCGCTGCATGCGCTGCGCGAGCGCGGCGTCGAATACGTCGAGGTGCGGCTGATGGACCTCGACCCCTTCGAGCCCGTGGGCATCAATGCCCAGACCATGCGCTTTCTCGATGTGTTCCTGCTGCAGTGCCTCCTGAGCGACAGCCCGGCCGACACGCCCCAGGAAATCGCCGAACTGGCCCACAACCAGCACCTGACGGCGGCGCGCGGACGCGAGCCGGGCCTGCAGCTCTTGCGCGGCGGCCGCGAAGTGGGCCTGGCCGACTGGGGCATCGAGCTGGTCGAGCAATGCCGGCCCATCGCCGCCGCGCTCGACGCCGCGAGCGGCGGCACGCAGCATGCCGATGCGGTGCACGCCGCACTGGCCGCGCTGCAGGACCCCGGCAGCCTGCCTTCGGCGCGGGTGCTGGCGGCGGTCGAAGAGCAGCATGGCAATTCCTTCATCGGCTTCGTGCGCGCGCAGGCGGAGCAGACCCGCGCCACGCTGCTGGCGCTGCCGTTCTCGGCCGAGCAGCAGGCCGAATTCGAGCGCATGACCGAGGAATCGATCCAGGAGCAAAAGCGCATCGAGGCTGCCGACACCATGCCGTTCGAGATCTACCGGGAGCAGTACGTGTCCCCCGCGCGCCTGGGAATCGGGCGCGGGCGGGTGGCCGTCGCGGCCTGAGCGCCCGGCGCGTCCCACTGCCACACGGCCCGCCTGACGACAGGCGCGAAGCGCGATGGCCTACAGGCATTGGCCGGCATCGCCCACCGTGGCCGCCGCTGCCGGGGCGACCATGGGCGGCATGCAACCCGCCAGCTTCAGATTTCGACTCCGGCCCCTGGTTCGGCCGGAGATTGCGGCATGACTTTCAAGGCCTACCTTGTCGAGGACAGCCCGCTCATTCGCGAAAACCTCGTCGGCTTCCTGCACGACGTGGCCGACGCGGACGTGGTGGCCTGCGCCAGCAGCGAGGAAGAAGCCGTGCACTGGCTCGACCATCACCGCGACGACTGGGACCTGACCATCGTCGATCTTTTCCTGGAGCACGGCAACGGCCTGGGCGTGGTCCGGGCCTGCCGCCACCGCGCGGCCAAGCAGAAGGTCGTGGTGCTGAGCAACTACGCCACCTCCGAGATGCGCCAGCGCTCCGCGCAGCTGGGCGCCGATGCCTTCTTCGACAAGTCCGCCGAGCTCGACCAACTGGTGGCCTACTGCGAAACGCTGCGTCACGCGCGCGACTGAGCCCGCTTCCGGGCGGTCCCGCCGGGACGCCTTTCTGGGGTAAAACGCCACGCGGCCGCCGTGGCGGCCTTCGGCACACCCATTCCCAAGGAAAGAAAGCAGCGAGATGAGCAACAGCACCATCGACTTCAAGGGCCGAGTGGCCATCGTGACCGGCGCGGGCGGCGGCCTGGGCCGCCAGCATGCGCTGGCCCTGGCGGCGCGCGGCGCCAGGGTGGTGGTCAACGACCTGGGCGGCGCCCGCGACGGCTCCGGCGCCTCGGTGAGCGCGGCGCAGGCCGTGGTGGACGAGATCGAGGCCGCGGGCGGCGAGGCCATGGCCAACGGCGCCTCTGTCACCGATTTCGAGGCGGTGCAGGCCATGGTGAAGCAGGCGGTCGACGCCTGGGGCCGGGTCGACATCCTGGTCAACAACGCCGGCATCCTGCGCGACAAGAGCTTTGCCAAGATGGAGCTCGCCGATTTCAAGCTGGTGGTCGATGTGCACCTGATGGGCGCGGTGAACTGCACCAAGGCCGTCTGGGCGCTCATGAACGAGCAGAAGTACGGCCGCATCGTCATGACCACCTCGTCGTCCGGCCTCTACGGCAACTTCGGCCAGAGCAACTACGGCGCTGCCAAGCTCGCGCTGGTGGGGCTCATGCAGACGCTGAGCATCGAAGGCGCAAAGAACGACATCCGCGTCAATTGCCTGGCGCCGACCGCGGCCACCCGCATGACCGAGGGGCTGATGCCGCAGGAAGTGCTGGACGCGCTCAAGCCCGAGGCCGTGGTGCCCGCCATGCTGGTGCTGGCCGCCGAGAACGCGCCGAACCGCACCATCCTCTGCGCCGGCGCCGGCACTTTCGAGGCCGCCCACATCACGCTGACGCAGGGCGCCTGGCTCGGCATCGGCGCGGACACGCCCGAGCAGCTGGCCGCGCGGCTCGCCGAGGTGACTTCGCGCGAGGGCGAGATCGTGCCGCAGAGCGGCTCGGCCCAGGGCAGCAACGAGGTCGGCAAGGCGATGGCGAACGCCCGCAAGGGCTGATCCGCCATCCGGTCCATGGCCGCTTGACCTCGAGTGCACTCGAGCATTTCCAATGGATTCACCGGGCCTTCCGGTTCATTCATCCATCCGGGGAAAGCAGCCATGAACACGACAGACGACAGCAGGGCGCTGGTGCAGCGCATCCATTCCGAGCTGGACCAGGGCAACGGCCAGTTCTTCATCGACAGCCTGGCCGACGACGCCCGCTGGACGCTCGAAGGCAGCACGCCGTGGTCGCGCACCTACGCGGGCAAGGCCGCGATCCGCGAAGAGCTGCTCAAGCCGCTGTTCGCGCAGTTTGCCGGGCCCTATGTGAGCAGGACCGAGCGCATCATTGCCGAGGGCGACCGGGTGGTGGTGCTGTTCAGCGGCGACGTGCCCACCCGGGCCGGCAGGCGCTACAACAACCGCTACTGCTACATCTACCGCATCGAAGGAGGCAAGGTGAAAGAGCTGACCGAGTACTTCGACACCGCACTGGTCGAGCAGGCGCTCGAGGCGCCGCCGGCCGCGGTTCCTGCCCATGCCGGCTGAGGGCGGCACTCCATTCCACATCGGCGAGCTGGCCCAGCGCACCGGCCGCACCGTGCATGCCATCCGCTGGTACGAAACGCAGGGCCTGGTGCCGGGCGTGGTGCGCGACGAAGGCGGGCGGCGCCTGTACGGCGAGCTGCACGTCGGCTGGCTCGACTTGATGGACCGGCTGCGCCGCACCGGCATGTCGATTGCCGAGATGCGCGAATACACCGCGCTCGCGCTGCAGGGCAAGGCGACGCTGCGCCAGCGCCGCGACCTGCTGGCCGCGCACCGCGCGCGCGTGGCCGAGACCATCGCGGATTGGAACCAGGCGCTGTCGCTGGTCGAGCGCAAGATCGATTTCTACGACGACTGGATGCAGAGCGGCCACAGGCCGCCGCTGCTGCCCGCCGAAGCGCCGCGCGCGCCGCCGCCCGGGCAGAAAAGGCGCGGCGGCCGGCCGCCTACTCCGCGATGAAGCCCGTGTCCTTGCGGATCGAATCGCGGTCGCGGTGGTTGTTCAGGCGGCCCAGCGTGTTGTCGAGCAGGCGCTTGAGCTTGTCGGCCGCGCCGCGGAAGGCCTCGTCCAGGGTGGTGGCGTGCTGGGTGACGGCCAGCGGCTGGTGGTGGGCCAGGCGTGCTTCCATCATGCAGCACTTGTCTCCGCCGCCGGCCTTGTCGTGGTTCTCGTCGCTCAGGTGCACTTCGACGCGGGTGACGTCGTCGACGAAGCGGCCCAGCTGCTGCTTGATTTCCGCATCGGCCCAGCGCTCCAGCGCGTCCTTGTTGTTGACGCCGTTGCTCGTGTTGACCTGGATCTGCATTGTCTTGTCCCTGATGATGGATGAACGAGCCTCTACTGTGCACCCTGAACGCCCCGGGTACGCGTAGCGTGTTCCCCAACCCCGGGACGAGGCGGGATTCAGCTCTGGATATAGGTCGTGAGCTGCGCGATGGTTTCCTCGTGGTCGGCAATGATGTCGTCCATCAGGTCCTGGATGGAGATCATGCCCACCACCTTGGCGCCATCGACCACCGGCAGGTGGCGGAACTTGCGCTGGCTCATCAGCGCCATGCAGGCGCGCGTGCGGGTCTGCGGGGTCACGGTCATCACGTCGGGCGTCATGATCTCGGAGACCTTCATCTCCTTGGAGTTCTTGCCCTGCAGCGCCACCTTGCGGGTGTAGTCGCGCTCGGACAGGAAGCCCACCAGCCGGTCGCCGTCCATCACCATCAGCGCGCCCACCTCGAAGCGCGCCAGGGTGGCCAGCGCATCGAACACGCTGGTGTCGGGCGAGGTGCGCCAGGCCGCGGAATCGTGGCGCTTGAGCAGTTCGGAGACGGGTTTCATCGCGGTAGCTCCATCAAAAAGTTTGGCTCGGGCCGGCGCGTCCATGCGCCGCACTCGGTCAAATGATAGGGGCGGAACCGTCCCCCGCGATGCAAAAACCTCTAGGGGATTGCGCGCGCCGCACCGGGACGCACGCTGAAGCGAACTAAGGTGTTGCTGCGAGCACGCGGCTGAGCGCCACCGGGTCGCCCACCACGGCCTTGACCAGGCCCTTGTCGTCGAAGCTCACCTGGTCCTCCGACCAGCTGTCGCGCCAGTAGCGCCAGATGAGCGCATCGAGGCTGGGGTTCTCGCTGGCCACCGGGTAGCCGATGGCCATCAGCACCTGTTCGCGCGTCATGCCGGGCGCCACCTTTCCGGCCATGATGGCGTCGCGCACGGCGGGTGCGAAGGCCGCCATCTTCTGCTTCGGGTCCTGGGTCACCACGTAGCGCTGCGCGAAGTCGATCAGGGTGATGTTGCGGCTGTAGTCGTTCTTGATGCGCTGGGGCTTGCCCGCGAGATCGAGGTTGAACCAGCGGAAGTCGTAGCCCGTGATGCGCGCCGGCGTGCCCACGGCCACGATGCTGGTGCCCTGCTCGTCGTAGTTGATGTCGCTGATCGAGTTGCCGTAGGTGCGCATGTTGCAGCACAGGTAGCCGCTGACCAGCGGGCCCGGCGGCGGCGAGGGACGCTGGGCATGGACGACGGTCGCGGCAACGACGGTGGCTGCCAGCAGGGCGGCAGCGGCAAGGCGCTTGAACATGGATTTCCCTCGTATTTATTGAAAGTGGCTGCGCATGCAGCGCGCGGATTCTAGAGGGCGCGGTGCGCCCGGGCACAGGCAAAATGGGCCTGCGCAGCTACACAAAGCCCACAATGCGCACCGGCCTTCGGGCCAACCTTCCCCCACAGAGCGAAAGAAAGAACACCCATCGATGGCGATCCAGTGGTTCCCCGGGCACATGTACACGACCCAGAAGGCCATCACCGAGCGGGTGAAGGACATCGACGTGGTCATCGAGCTGCTCGACGCGCGCCTGCCCGGCTCCAGCGCCAATCCGATGCTGGCCGAACTCACCTCCGGACGGCCCACGCTCAAGGTGCTCAACAAGCAGGACCTGGCCGACCCGGCGCGCACGGCGCTCTGGCTTGCGCACTACAACGCGCTGCCGGCCACGCGCGCCATTGCGCTCGACGCGAGCCTGACCACGCCCGCGCAGGCCATCGTGCGCGCCTGCCACGAGCTCTCGCCCAACCGCGGCGGCATGGCCAAGCCGATGCGCGTGCTGATCTGCGGCATTCCGAACGTCGGCAAGTCGACGCTCATCAACACGCTCACCGGCAGCCGCAAGGCCAAGACCGGCGACGAGGCCGGCATCACCAAGCTGGAGCAGCGCATCACGCTGGCCGACGACTTCTACCTGTGGGACACGCCCGGCATGCTGTGGCCGCGCATCGTGGTGCCCAAGAGCGGCTACAACCTGGCGGCCAGCGGCGCCGTCGGGCGCAACCTGGCGGCCAGCGGCGCCGTCGGGCGC
>NZ_JBFTPJ010000039.1:0-13654 GCF_056398445.1 Variovorax sp. 01T439_2 | reverse complement strand
TCGCCGGACTGCTGGTCGATGCGGCGGCGCTGCGCCGCACGGTGCCGGCCGAGGAATTCGCCGACACGGCGCGCCGCAAGGCCTTCGTCGCGGCCTTGCAGAAGGAGGTGTTCGACAAGGCGCAGCGCTGCACCGACGACCTGCTCGCGCTCCATGGCTTTCGCCAGGACGATGCGGGCGAGGCGCCGCTGCCGCTCATCGAAGGCCGCTGGACGCTCGACTTCTTCAGCCCCGAAGCCATGAAGGACGCGGGCCTGCGGCTCGGCAAGGGCGCCGCCATCGGCGCGGCCGTGGGCGTGGTGGCGGACCTGGCGGTGGCCGGCATTTCGCTGGGCACCGGCGCGGCAGTGGGCGGTGCCATCGGCGGTGCCGTGTCGCAGGGCTGGGGCCCGTTCGGCCRCAAGCTGGCGAACCGGCTGCGCAACGTGCACGAGCTCACGGTGGAAGACGGCGTGCTGTTTGCGCTGGTGGCCTGGCAGCTGAAGCTCACGCGCGCGCTGGAGCAGCGCGGGCATGCGGCCACCGGGCGCATCGCGGCCGAAACGAGCGCGACGCAGGACGCGCCGACGCGCGCCACGGCGGCGGTCGTTCGCGCGGTGCGGCCCGCGCGCAGCCACCCCGAATGGGAATCGGCAGGCCTGGCCACGCGCGGCTTCTGGCGCCCCGCGCCGCAGCGCGACACGCTCGCGGCCGATCTGGCGCGCATGCTGCAGGGCGCCTTCGAACCCTGAGCGCCGCTCCTGCCTTCGCTTGCAGGCGGAGGCGACCGATTCCTACGCGCTGGCGCTGCCGCGCGCCCCACTCTTTTTTTCGAGGACATCGACGGCACGCGGGGTGCCGTTCGTCTTTTTGTCTTCATCGAAAAAAAGGAGCACCCATGGCCGTCGAATGCAAACTGCTCGCCACCCCCTTGATCGGACGCGTGTGGCAAGGCCGCACGCCGATTGCGCGGGCCGACGAATACCTGCGCTACAGCTTCGAGCACGGCATCCAGGAGATCGCGAAGAAGCCCGAATGCCTGGGCGTGCAGTACTTTCGCAAGCTGAACGGCGACGCCGCCGAATTCAGGACCGTCTCCTACTGGCAATCGATCGAGCACATGCATGCGATGCACGCGCAGCGCGGCGATCCGCTGCGCGTGGCGCCGCTGGCGCGCGACCCCGAGTTCCTGCTCGAACTGCCGGAATTCGTGGACATCGTCGAGGTGCACGTCAACTCGTTCGGCACGCAGAAATAGCCGAGCCGCTGCGCCCATCGCGGTCACTGCGCAGTCACGCGGCCCGCCTAGCATCYGCAGGCCCTTGCCGCCATCCACCCAGACTGCACCCCACCCCACGCGATGTACCCCGGCGAACGGCTCAACGGATACAGCCATCTGCTGGGCCTGGTGCTCGCACTCGCGGCCACCGCGCTGCTGCTGGCCAAGACCCTGCCCACCGGCGACGCCGCGCGGATTGCCGGCGCGCTGGTGTTCTCGCTCTCGGCCGTGCTGTTGTATGCGGCCTCCACCCTGTTCCACAGCACCCGGGGACCGCGCAAGCGCTTCTGGGAGCGCGTGGACCACTGCGCCATCTACCTCTTGATCGCGGGCACCTACACGCCGTTCGCGCTGGTCACGCTGCACGGGCTCTGGGGCTGGCTGCTGATGGCGGCCGTGTGGGGCGCTGCGCTTTTCGGCATCGGACGCGAGCTGCTGCAGGCAGGCGGCGCGGACTCGAAGCCGCCGCTGGCGCTCTACATCGCGATGGGCTGGCTCGGCGTGCTGGCCGCGGTGCCGCTGGCCGCGCGGCTCGACCGCGGCGGCCTTGCGTGGCTGCTGGCCGGCGGCGTGCTCTACACCGTGGGCACGGTGTTCTATCGCAACCGGCGGGGCTTCCGGCATGCGCACGGCGCCTGGCACCTGTTCGTGCTGGCGGGCACTGCAAGCCACTTCGTGTCGGTGGGCTGGTTCGTGCTGTGATGCGCGGCCGCGGCCGTGCAGCCTCCCGGTGTAAGCGCCTGTTACCACCTCCCGTCAGGTTTTCGCTTCGTGAGATGTGCAAAATGCGCTCCATGCCAAATATCGCCTCCATCCTGAAATCCGAGATTTCCCGTGTCGCCCGCAAGGAAGTTCGCGCGGAGATCGAAACGCTCAGAAAAGCATCCACGCTGCACCGCGCCTCGATCGCCGCATTGCGCCGGCAGGTTGAAAAGCTCGAAAAGGAGCTGCGCCGCGCCACCAAAACCGTGGCGCGCACCGCGCCCGCAGGCGATGCCGACGAGGTCGCCGAATCGGGCCCGCACCGGCGATTCAGCGCAAGCCGGCTGGCTGCGCACCGCGTCAAGCTCGGCCTCTCGGCCGCCGCCTACGGCAAGCTGGTGGGTGTGACAGGCCAGACCATCTACAAGTGGGAGCAAGGCAAGGCCAGGCCGCGCAAGGCCCAGCTCGAAGGCCTGGCCGCCGTGCGGGGCCTCGGCCGGCGCGAAGTGGCCGAGCAGTTGAACGGATAAGCCGGCCGCGCTCTTCCTTCATGTCCAGCCTCATCGTGCACGGCGGCACGCCGCTTCGTGGGCGCATCACGCCTTCCGCCAACAAGAACGCCGTGCTGCCGGTGCTGTGCGCCACGCTGCTCACGCGCGAGCCGCTGCGCCTGCACGGCGTGCCCGACATCACCGACGTGCGCAAGATCCTCGAGATCTTCCGCAGCCTGGGCAGCCAGGTGCGCATGGACCACGCCACCGGCACGCTGGAGCTGCACCACCGCGACACGGCCTTCGATGCCGCACGCGACCGGCTGCCCGAGGAAATGCGCTCGTCGATCATGCTGGTGCCGCCGCTGCTCGCGCGCTTCGGCATTGCGCGGCTCGAAGACAACGTCAAGGGCTGCACGCTGGGCGTGCGCGAGATCGATCCGCACGTCGATGTGTTCCGGCGCTTCGGCGGCGTGGTGGAGCGTGCCAGCGGCTCGCTGCTGGTGCGCTGCGCCGGGCCGCTCGTGCCCGCGCAGCATTGGCTCGACTACGCCTCCGTCACCACCACCGAGAACTTCGTGCTGTGCGCAGCCGCAGCCAAGGGCAGCTCCACGCTCACCAATGCCGCCTCCGAGCCGCATGTGCAGGAGTTCTGCCGCTTCATGGCGATGCTGGGCGTGCGCATCGAGGGCATCGGCACCTCGCGGCTCACGGTGCACGGCGGCGGCGTGCTCGGCGGCGGGGAATTCCGCTTCGACGAGGACTTCCACGAGATCACCACCTTCCTTGCGCTGGGCGCCATCACGGGCGGCGACGTGGTCGTGCGCAACAGCGCGCCCGAGAACTTTCCGCTGATCGACCGCACCTTCRACAAGTTCGGCGTGACGGTCACGCACGCAGACGGCTGGTCGCGCGCCAGCAGCAACGGCCCGCTCAAGGTGCAGACGCCTTTCACCAGCAACGTGCTCACCAAGGTGGAAGCGGCGCCGTGGCCGTACTTTCCGGTCGACCTGCTTCCGATCTTCATTGCGCTGGGCGTGCGCGCCCAGGGCAACGCGATGTTCTGGAACAAGGTGTACGACGGCGCGCTGGGATGGACCGGCGAGCTGTCGAAGTTCGGCGCCCACGTGTTCTCCTCGGACCCGCACCGGCTCATCAGCTTCGGCGGCAGCCCGCTGACGCCGGCCGTGGTCGAGAGCCCCTACATCATCCGCGTGGCAATCGCGCTCTTCATGGTCGCGGCGAGCATCGAAGGCCGCTCCGAAATCCGCAACGCCGTGCCGATCCGCCGCGCCCACCCGCGCTTCGCCGAGAACCTGCGCAGCCTGGGCGCGCAGGTGGAATGGACGAGCGAGGAGTGAGCCCAAGCGAGCGCGGGGCGGTTCAGCCCCGCAGCGCATCCGCCGCGATGCGCGCCGCCGACGCGATGACGTCGTTGCGGCCCGGCGCATCCGGCGTGGGAAAGGTCAGGTAGACCGCCATCACCAGCGGCGCGCCGGCCGGCGGCCACAGCACGGCGATGTCGTTCACGGTGCCGTAGGAGCCGGCGCCGGTCTTGTCGCCCACCTTCCAGTCGGCCGGCACGCCCGCGCGGATGCGCGTGGCGCCGGTGGTGTTGCCCAGCAGCCAGGCCGCGAGCTGGCTGCGCTGCGCCGCACCGAGCCCGTCGCCCAGCACCAGCCGCTGCAGGCTCGCGGCCATGGCCTCGGGCGAGGTGGTGTCGCGCGGATCGCCCGGAATGGCGCTGTTGAGCTCGGTCTCCCAGCGGTCGAGCCTGAAGACCGCATCGCCGATGGAGCGCGCGAATTCGGTCACGGCGGACGGGCCGCCGAGGATCTTCATCAGCAGGTTGGCCGCGGCGTTGTCGCTGTACTGGATGGTGGCGGCGCACAGCGCGGAAACCGCCATGCCCTGCCCCAGGTTCTTCTCGGTGATGGGCGAGTTGGGAAGGATGTCGCTCCTCGCGTAGCTCACGCGCTGCTCCAGCAGGCCGGGCTCGCGGCTGCTGCGCGCGAGGATGGCGGCGGAAGCCATCATCTTGAAGGTGCTGCACATCGGAAAACGCTCGGTGGCGCGGTGCTGCACGCGCGCGCCGCTGGCGGTGTCGAAGGCCGCGAGGCCGAGCCGCCCGCCCACGGAGCTTTCGAGGGCCGCGAGCTGCGCCTGCGCATTTGAAAGCGCGGCGGCTTGCGGCCCCTTGGCGGACCAGGCGGTACAGGCGCTGGCCAGGGGCAAGGCGGAGGCGGCGAGCAGGAAAGTGCGGCGATTGGCGATGGATGTCATTGGTTTTTTCTGCGAGTGGATGGAACGGCGGCCATCGTAGGAGCGCCATCGCGCAGGCTCCAGCGCCGGACGGCGCAGCCGCGTCTCGGCTGTATCGGGTGTAACCGCAGGAATCATTCAACTTATTGGTTGAATGATTTTCGGAGCACGACTATATTCAACCTCATGGTTGAACTAGACGACGACCGGCTCGACGCCGTGTTCCACGCCCTGGCCGACAGCACCCGCCGCACCATGCTGCAGCTGCTGGCCCAGGGCGAATGCAGCGTGGGCGAGCTGGGCGCGCCGTTTCGCATGTCGTTTGCGGGCGCATCCAAGCACGTCAAGGCGCTGGAGCGCGCCGGGCTGGTTTCCCGCACCGTGCAGGGCCGCGCGCACGTCTGCCGGCTGGAGCCGGCGGCGCTCGCATCGGCCAACGCATGGCTGCGCTACTACGAAGGCTTCTGGAACAACCATCTGGACGCGCTGGAGAAGGAACTGCGGCGCGAAGCATCCCGCGGCAAGTGAAGTCCCCATTCTTTTCTTTTCAAGGAGCAAGCCATGACCAAGAGCCACCTCGGAACCCTGATCGAACCCGGTACCCTGCGCATGGAGCGCACCCTGCCCGCCCCCGTCGAGCGCGTGTGGGCCTATTTCGTCGACCCCGGCAAGCGCGCCGCCTGGCTGGCCGGCGGCACCATGGCCGAGGAGCCCGGCAGCGTGTTCGAGCTGCGCTTCGACCACACCCGGCTCTCCGGCGAAGTGGCCCCCGAGCGCTTCGCCGCCTGCCGCAGTCCCATCTCCCAGAAATCGCGGGTCGTCGAATTCGAACCATTCAAGCGCCTGACCATCAGCTGGGGCAGCGAAAGCGCCACCGCCTCCGAGGTCTGCTTCGAATTCACGCAAGAGGGCGACACCACCCGCCTCGTGCTCACGCACCGGCGCCTGCCCGATCGCAAGGACACGCTCAGCGTCGCCAGCGGCTGGCACGCCCACCTCGACGTGCTCGACGACGTGCTGCACGGCCGCAAGCCGCGGGGGTTCTGGACCCAGCACGCGGCGCTCGAGAAGGCCTACGACGAACGCCTTCCGGCCTGAGCGGCCCTTGCGGAGTCGGATGGCGACTACAGGCAAGCGAGCGCGCTTGCGTTAAGGTGCGGAGCATCCGCCGACTCCGAAGCACCCCATGGCCACCACCCCCTCCCCCGTACCGGTTCGCAAGCATTTCTCGATGATCCGCGGCTTTCACCTGGCCGATGCATTCACGCTCGGCAACGCGGCATGCGGGGTGGGCGCGGTGTTCCTTTCGATGGCCTTCATGGCGAGCCAGTCGCTCGCGCAATTCCTCTGGGCCGCCGCCCTCGCGCCCGCGGCCTTCGTGTTCGACGTGTTCGACGGGCGCATCGCGCGCTGGCGGCAAACGCATTCGGCGCTGGGGCGCGAGCTCGATTCGCTGGCCGACGTGATCTCCTTTGGCGTGGCGCCGGCCGCGCTCGGCTTTGCCGCGGGCCTGGACGGCGGCTGGGACTGCGTGCTGCTGATCTATTTCGTGTGCTGCGGCGTGAGCCGGCTCGCGCGCTACAACGTCACGGCCGAGGCGCTCTCCGCGGGTGCCGACAAGGTCAAGTACTTCGAAGGAACGCCCATCCCCACCAGCGTGGTGCTGGTGGGCGTGCTGGCCTGGGCCGCCTGGCAGGGGCGCATCGGCGACGCCGTGTGGGGCGGCGCCTGGATGCTCGGCCCCTGGCAGCTGCATCCGCTCGCGCTGCTCTTCGCGCTCTCGGGCACGCTGATGATCAGCAAGACGCTGCGCATTCCCAAGTTCTGACCACCGTCCCCATTCACACCCCATCTCATGTCGAAGGCACCCTTCCCCCACGGCGCGGCCACCGGCCTCGACCAGTTGGTCCGCATCGCCGCTGAACAGCCGCTGGCACCGGCCTGCGACCACTTCTATTTCCTGCGCCACGGCCAGACCGGCCGCAATGCGCAGCGCATCTTCCAGGCCGTGGACGAGCCGCTGAGCGAGCTCGGCCTGCAGCAGGCCGCGCACGCCGCGCAGCTGCTGGCGGGCGAGCCGATCCGCACCATCGTCTGCAGCGACGCCCGCCGCGCGCACGACACGGCGCATGCCGTGGCCACCGTGCTGCGCCTCGTGCCCACGCCGCAGGCGGGCCTGCGCGAGCGCAACTTCGGCGCGCTCATCGGCACCTCGTCGGCCGAGATCGACTGGGCCTGCGAGCCCGAGGGCGGCGAAACGCTGGCCCAGTTCGTGGCCCGCAAGCGGCTGGCGCTGGAGGCCGCGCTCGCGCAGCCTGCGCCGGTGCTGGTGGTGGCGCACGGGGGCACGCTCTACGCGCTGGCGGCGCTGATCGGCCTGCCGATCGACCTGGCCCTGCTCGGCAATGCGCAGCCATTGCGTTTTTCGCGCAGCGGCCCCACATGGACCGTGACGCCGCTGCTGCGGCAGGCCGACGGCGGCTCGAGCCTGGCCTGAGGCGGCCGGCAGGCGTACCGTTCGGCATCCACACCACCGAAAAGC
Organism: Variovorax sp. 01T439_2; assembly: GCF_056398445.1. Lineage (NCBI taxonomy): Bacteria > Pseudomonadati > Pseudomonadota > Betaproteobacteria > Burkholderiales > Comamonadaceae > Variovorax > Variovorax sp. 01T439_2. The sequence continues at coordinate 6,399 of NZ_JBFTPJ010000039.1, read as the reverse complement.
ATGGAATTCAAGGACTACTACAGCGCCCTGGGCATCGACCGCACCGCGTCCGAGGACGACGTGCGCAAGGCCTACCGCAAGCTCGCGCGCAAGTACCACCCCGACGTCAGCAAGGAGCCCGACGCCGAGAAGCGCATGCGCGACATCAACGAAGCCAACGACGTGCTGCGCGACAAGGAAAAGCGCGCCGCCTACGACGCGCTGGCCGACCGCGTGGCGCGCGGCGGCCACGCGCAGGGCGACTTCCAGCCGCCGCCGGACTGGGACACGGGCTTCGAGTTCCACCGCGGCCCCAACCAGGGCCCGGCCGACCATGCCGACTTCAGCGAGTTCTTTTCGTCGCTGTTCGGCGAGGCCGAGCGCCGCGGCGCCGCAAGGCGCAACTACCGCGCGCGCGGCGAAGACCACCACGCGGCGATCGAGATCGCGCTCGAGGATGCGCTCAACGGCGCCGAGCGCGAGATCACGCTGCGCGCACAGGAGCTCGATGCAGAGGGCCGGCCCGTCTTCAAGACGCGCACGCTCAGCGTCAAGATCCCGCCCGGCGTTCATCCGGGGCAGTTCATCCGGCTCGCCGGCCAGGGCATGCCGGGCCATGGCGGCGAACCCGCGGGCGACCTGTACCTGGAGGTGCGCATCGCGCCGCACCGGCTCTACCGCATCGAGGAACGCGACCTCTACATGACGCTGCCCGTCACGCCGACCGAGGCCGCGCTCGGTGCGCAGGTCCAGGTGCCCGTGCCTACCGGCGGCGTGGTCGAGGTGACCGTGCCGCGCAACGCGCGCAGCGGCCGCAAGCTGCGGCTCAAGGGCCGTGGGCTGGCCGGCAAGCAGCCTGGCGACCTGTACCTGCTGCTCGACATCGCCCTGCCCCCGGCCGACAGCGAGGCCGCGCGCAAGGCCTACGAGCAGCTCGCGCAGGCATCCGCTTCGTTCAACCCACGCCAGCATCTGGGAGTGTGAGCATGGCGACCGTTTCCGTGACAACCACAGCCATCAGCGCGTCGCAGCCGCTCGCGGCCAACGAGCTGGCCCATGCCTGCGGCGCCRACACCGAATGGGTGGTGCAGCTCGTCGAAGTGGGCATCGTGCAGATCGCCGCGGCCGAGGCGCCGCCCGAGCACTGGCGGTTCTCGAGCACCGACCTGCAATGCGCGCTCGAGGCGCGCCGCCTGGAGCGCGACTTTGGCGTGGGCCTCGATGCCGCTGCGCTGATCCTCGATCTGCAGCACGAGGTGCGGCGGCTCAAGGCAGTGATCCGCGCGCACGGGCTTCGCTAGCCGCCGCCGGGCAAGCGCCGCAGATCAGCCCGGCTTGCCGCGCGTTGTCTTCTTCTGGCCTTCGGCGCGCGGCGCGTTCGCGGCGGCCGCCGGGCCGGTGCCGGCGTTCAGCTGATCGACCCACAACAAGGTGTCGACGTACGACATGAACCGGTTGAGGTATTCGGGCGACAGCTCGTGCATCAGCATGAGCGACCGGTGCACCAGGTGGTGCGAGTTGAGCGGGCCCGCGTTCTCCGGCACCTTGGCCAGCGACTGCGTCAGCCGCCGGTCGGCACTGAGCCGCGACCAGGTACTCCTGAAGTAGCGCAGCGTCTTGAGCTCGGGGGTGGCGGGCGCGGCGTCATCGGCCGCCGCGCCGTCATCGCCTTGCGGCGGCGCCTGCCGTGCCATGTGCTCGACGAGTTCCGCGAGCGGACCGCGGGGAGGACGCGTCGCCTCTTTCGCGTTGGCATCTGAATTGGCCGAAGCACCGTCAACGCACCGGGCCTCTTCGATCTTCTCGCGATACGCCGCGAGCAGCGCGGCCAGCCGCTCGTCGAGGATGCGCCGCGCATCGCCCTCATGAGCGGCCGCGCGCCTCGCAAGCGCCTCGATGAAGCGAAAGCGCACAGGATCCCGGCGATGGCCGCCCTGTGTGCGCCAGGCGTCGAGCACCGCCGCCGGGTCCATGCGACTGCCGCTACTCACGGGACTTGGTGCCGGCGCCGGCCTGCCGCGGCGTGGGCGCCATCTCGACGCGCCGGTTCTTTGYGCGCCCTTCGGCATCGGCATTGGACGCCACGGCCTGCTCGGAACCGAAGGCCGCGGCAAACACCGACGACGACGGAACGCCCTCCTCGATCAGGGCCCGCGTCACCGTCAAGGCGCGCTGGGCCGAGAGCTCCCAGTTGTCGGCGAAGGGCCGGTTGCCGTCCTTCGACTGGCGCATCTGCCGGTCGTCGGTGAAGCCGCTCACCATCAGCACCTCGTCGCGTGCGCGCAGGTAGCTGGCCACGGGCGCGGCCAGGCTCTTGAGCACTTGCCGGCCTTCGGGCTGCAGGTCGGCCGAGTTGAAGGCAAACAGCACGCTGCCGCTGATGCCGATGCGCCCGTTGTTCAGCGTGACGCGGCCCGCCGCGAGCGGCCCGGCCAGCGCCTGTTCGAGCGCCTCGCGGCGCTGCGTCTCGGCCTGGCGCTGCTGCACCTCGGCCTGCAGCCTGGCGGCCAGGTCCAGCTGCATGCCGAGCGCGCCCACGAGGATCAGCACGAAGGCCCCGACCAGCCCCGACATCAGGTCGCCGAAGACCGCCCACACCGGCACGCTCGGCTCCAGGCCGGCGTCGAGATCGTCGTGCATCACGCTTCGCTGCCCACGGCGGCCTGCCGGCTCGCGATCTGCTGCAGGTCTTCGACGATCTGCTTCTGCGACATGATGCTCAGGTCGATGACTTCCCTCGCCTGCGCCACGTAATAGGCCAGCTGCTCGTCGCTGCGCGCAATGGATTTGCCCAGCGCGCCCTCGACGCGCTGCAGGTGGGCCACCAGCTTGTCGTTCGATTCGCTGAACAGCTGCACGGCAAAGCCGAAGGCCTCGCCAAGGCTGGCCACTTCGACGGCGCTGCCGGTGATCTGCGCGGCGACCGCGGCCATCTTGCCGGTTTCCTCGTCGACCTTCTCGGTGAAGCGGCTGCCCACGCGGTCCAGCACGTCCGCCGATGCACCCACCAGCGCATCGACCGCCGAGCGCTGCTCGGTGGAGGCATGGTTCACCGCATCGAGCAGGGTTCCCAGCGTTTCCATGATGCGGCTGCGTTCTTCCAGCATCGCGTTGTCGCGCGCCATGCTGTCGGACAGTTTCTGGCGCAGCTCGGCCACCACTTCGGCCGCCACCCGCGGCGCTTCCGATGCGGCCTGCAGCAGCCGCGCGATCTCGCCGACCGTGTTCTTCGCATGCGCCTCGGCCTGGGTCGACATGTCGCGCGCGGTCTGCGCGAGCGCATCGAAGAGCTGCTGCTGCTGGCTTGCCGTGTGCGCGCCCGCCTGCTGCCACTCCTGCTGCAGCGATGCGGACACCGTGGCCAGCTCCTGCGTCCAGGCCGACAGGCGCTGCTCGTCGCGCGCCGCGATGTCGGCCTGCAGCGTGGCATGCGCCTGCTCCACGGTGCGCAGCAGCGAGGCCGAGTGCTGCTCGAAGCCGGCCGCCGCCGCCGCGAGCGACTGCTGCGCCTCCTGCGACAGCTTTTCGCTGACGCGCTGGTGCTGCGCGAGCGCGCTGCCCCAGGTGTCGGACACGCCGGCCGCGGTGCTTTCCAGCCGGGCCGAGACGCCCTCCACCAGCGAGGCCGAGCGCTGCTCGAAGGTTTCGGCAAAGCGGTCATGCGAGGCGCGCAGGTCGCTCGACAGCGCCTCGGAGGTGCGCTGGTGATCGGCCAGCGCAGCCTGCCAGGTGCCCGCCACGCTGGCGGTGGTGGCCTCGAAGCGGCTCGAGAGGCCATCGAGCTGCTGCTGCACGGTGCGCGCCACGGTGTCGTGCAGCGAGGCCGTCTCGCGCGCGATGCCCGCCATGGTGGCCTCGACCACCGGCTGGATCGTCGCGCCGGCGATGCGCGCGCTTTCGCTCAGGCTCTGCTTGAGCGACTGGTCGACCGAGGACGCCAGCCCGGCATACACGGCCTCGGCCTTGGTGTGAAACTGCGCCTGCCCGGCGGCAAGGCGCTCGTTCAGGGCCTGGCTCTGCCGCTCCATCGCCGCCATCATGGCCTGCAGCTGGTCGACCAGCCGCGGCATCTGGTGGGCCTGCTGCTCGAGCAGCTGGAACGAGGCCTCGCGCTGGTGCGCCAGCGAATAGGCGCGCAGCGTGGTGGCGATCTTGCTGTCGAGCATCTGCCCGGCCTGCAGCCGCTCGCGCCGGCACAGCGCCGAGGCCAGCCCCAGCATCGCGGAGGCGGCCACGCCGGCCACCGAGGTGCCGAATGCCAGCCCCAGGCCCTTCACGGGCGCCGACAGCGAGGCGCGGATGGCCGGCAGGTCCGTCGCGCTTTCCAGCGCCATGCCGGTGCCGTTCAGCGTGACCACCATGCCGAGGAAGGTGCCCAGCATGCCCAGCAGCACCAGCAGTCCGGCCAGGTACGGCGTGAGCGCCGGGCCCGGCAGGCCGACGCGCTCGCCCTCGATGCGAAGGCGCACCGCGTTGCGCAGCGTGGGATGCAGCCGGTCGAGCCACGCGCCCAGGCTCGCGGGCGGATCGGAAAGAGCCGCCACGGCATGCGACAAGGTGGCGGTGGCCTGCTGGAAGCGGTGCAGTTCCAGCGCCCCCATCAGGTAGAACGCGCCGACCAGCATCGTGACGGCGAGCGCCAGCGTGTGCGAGCCGATGTATCCGGCCCCGACCCAGCAGACGACGGCCAGGCCCGCGGCAAAAACAGCGTAGTGAAGAAATCTATTCATGGCACTCTGGTTGCCTCATGCGAAGGGCTTCGAGCAGCCCTTCGATCGGTTGGAATCGGAAATCGAGTTCGGCGAGCAGCACGTTCTTCATGTCCTTGCGGAACACACGCAGCCACTCGCCGGCCTCTGCCTCGCTGTCGGGTTCGCCCGTCGTCTCCGGGCTGGCCTGGCGCAGGCGCGTGAAATGCTTTTCGAGCAGCGCGGGCACGGAAGCGAGCAGGCTGTGCTCGCGCGCAGCCAGCACCTGCTCCATCACCACGTCCACGGCCGCAAGCCGGGCCATGGCTGGCGACCTGGCCGCCAGCAGCGCCCGCAAACGGCCGCGCAGCGGGCCGATGCCCGCTTCCATGGCCTGTTGCAGCGTGAGATGGCGGCGGCGAAACGGCGTGAAGTCGACGGCTGCCGCGACAGCGCCGTCCTCGGCCACGGCCTTGGCCAATGCGGCCCGCGCACGGACGCATTCGCGCTCCTCGGCGCTCGCGGAAGCCCGCGCGCGCGAAGGCGCTGCGGCCGTCGCCACGGCGCCGTCCAGCGCGGCCGACAGCGAAATGGCGTCGGTCCAGCCGAACCATTGGCTCAATCGATCCGCGGTGGCCTGCCGGGGTTCGCGAACGTCGGCATCGGTCAGCCGAGAGAGCAAGCGAACAAGCGCCGAGCCGTTGAAAACTGTGCGCTGTGAAACTTGCGCCATACCCGCCAGAACGAAAAACCTGGCAGTCTACACCGGCAGCTCCTCTTGGCCTTCCCCTTCCGCAGCCGCTGCCGGAAGGGAAAGTTCAAGCAAACGTTCCAATCGGTAACCAGGCGTTCCGCCGAGTTCAGCCCGCCGCTTCCGCGGGCCAGCCCGAGCGCGCCGCGCGTTCGAGCGCAGAACGCACCACCCGCCGATGGAACGGCGCGATCAGCCGGATGTAGTTGCGGCCGAAGAGGTTGTGGCAGTGCACCACCGTGACGGCGGTGAGCGAATCCCCCGCCACGGAGCGCATCACCGAGACGCGGAAATCCAGGTGCCGGTCGTCCTCGCCCAGCACCACCTCGTTGGCATGTGTTTCGTAGATGCGAAAGATGCCCACGCGCGGCGCACCGCCCGGCCTGTCCGCACGCAGCGCGCTGGCCGTCTTGATGCCGAAGCCGCCAACCAGCCGGTCGCGCAGTGCCAACAGTGCGCTGACCCAAGGCGCGGGACGCTCGAACGCAAAGCGCGCAAGCGCCATCACGTCGCGGGTGGCGCCCGGCGGCAGGTCGATGGCAAAGGCGTCGGCCAGGAAGGCGCCGCGATAGAGGCCGGCCACGCGCGCGCCCGGGGGCAGCGCCTCGCGGCGGGACTTGTGCAATCGATGGTTGTTTGTCATTGGAAGATCTCGAACACGTCGCCGTTGGTCGGCGTCGCCTGCTCGTGATAGATGTCGTAGAGGTACTGCGACAGCTCGGCGCGAGAGACGTCGGATGGAATTGCCAGCTGGATCCTGCGCCGCTTGCCATCGGGCCCCATCAAATAGCCGTGCCACCGGTCCTCGGCTCTTTCAATGGCCATGACCTCGCCGAACACATTGAACAGGTAGCGCTCGCCGCTCATGGGTATTCACGCTGGACCGCGTGCGAAAAAACCAGCGGATCGGCCGCGAGCGAAGCTGGAAGGAAGGTCGGGCGCAGGTTGACGGCCGCCAGCTCCGCGATGGGAAGCCAGCGG
>NZ_JBFTPJ010000038.1:0-13681 GCF_056398445.1 Variovorax sp. 01T439_2 | reverse complement strand
CGGCACCACAGCCGGCCGCGCCGACGGCCAGCGCGGCGCCCAGGGCGGCCTCCGCTTCGGCCGCCGCAGCAGGCGCCAAGGATTCGAGTTCGATCCGCGTCGACGTGGAAAAGGTCGACCAGCTCATCAACCTGGTGGGCGAGCTGGTGATCACGCAATCGATGCTCACGCAGGCCGCCACCATGCTCGACCCGGTGGAGTGCGAGCGCTTCCTGAGCGGCCTCGGCCACCTGGAGCGCAACGCGCGCGACCTGCAGGAATCGGTGATGTCGATCCGCATGATGCCGATGGACTACGTCTTCAGCCGCTTCCCGCGCGTGATCCGCGACGTCAGCGCCAAGCTCGGCAAGGAAGTGCGGCTGGACACCTTCGGCAAGGAGACCGAGCTCGACAAGGGCCTGATCGAGCGCATCATCGACCCGCTCACGCACCTGGTGCGCAACAGCCTGGACCACGGCATCGAGACGCCCGCGCAGCGCATCGCCAAGGGCAAGGAGGCCGAAGGGCAGCTGCTGCTGTCGGCGCAGCACCATGGCGGCAACATCGTGATCGAGGTCAGCGACGACGGCGCGGGCCTGAATCGCCAGAAGATCCTTGCCAAGGCCATGCAGCAGGGCCTGCCCGTGACCGACACCATGCCCGACGACGAGGTGTGGCAGCTGATCTTCGCGCCCGGCTTCTCCACGGCCGAGCAGGTCACCGACATCTCGGGCCGCGGCGTTGGCATGGACGTGGTCAAGCGCAACATCCAGGAGATGGGCGGGCACGTGGAGATCAGCTCGCGCGAGGGCTGGGGCACCACCACCCGCATCGTGCTGCCGCTCACGCTGGCCATCCTCAACGGCATGTCGGTCAAGGTGGGCAGCGAGGCCTACATCCTGCCGCTGAGCTACGTGATCGAGTCGCTGCAGCCGCGCACCGAGCACCTGCATTCGATCACCAGCGACGGCCATGTGATCAAGGTGCGCGGCGAGTACCTGCCGCTGATCGAGCTGCACGGCGTGTTCGACGTGGCCGGCGCGCAGACCGATCCGACCCAGGGAATATTGGTGATCGTGCAGGCCGGCGAGACGCGCTTCGCGCTGCTGGTGGACGAGCTGCTCGGCCAGCACCAGGTGGTGGTCAAGAACCTGGAGACCAACTACCGCAAGGTGCCGGGCATTTCGGCCGCCACGATCCTGGGCGACGGCAGCGTGGCTTTCATCATCGACGTCGATGCCATGCCGCGCATCCAGCGCGCGCACGTGGAGCGCGCCACCGTGCTGGCCCGTGCGGCGCGCACGGAGCCGGTCGCGGCCTGACGGATACGACAGAGACAACCCCACGGAGACGATGCAATGCGTTTTGATTTTTTCCGGCGCAGCGCGGCCGAGGAAACGCCCGCAGCCGAAACGGCCCAAGGCCTGGCGATGCCGCGCAATGCAGAAGGCTTTGTGGCCTACACCTTGCTGCTCGATGCGCACAAGCGCGTCGCAGGCTACAGGCTCGCCTGGCGCGCGGCCGCCAGGCCCGAAGAAGCGCCGGATGCGATCAGCCAGTTCAAGTCGCTCGTGGCCTGCGTGACCGAGCACCTCAACCCGCCGGACACGCCATGGCGGCTGGGGCGCAGCGAACTGTTCTTCGACGTGAATGCCGAATTGCTGGCGCTGGGCGCGCTGCAGTCGCTGCCGCCCGAGTACACCGTGCTGTGCGTGGAGCTCGGCGACCTCGCCAACGAGGCGCTGCGGCCGATATTGCACTTCCTGCACGAGCAGGGGTTCAGCTTCATGCTGTGCCGCGCCAAGGCCTTGCCCGAAGATCCCGAACTGCTCGGCCTGGTGAGCCATTTCGACGTGGGTGCCGGCGATCCCCTGCTGGTGGCGGCCGCGCGCGGCAAGGAGCTGCCCGACCACATGCCGATCCAGCCGATCGCCACGCGCATGGCCTCGTGGAAAGACTTCGAAGCCTGCGCCGTACGCCGCGTCGACGTGTTCGCCGACGCGAGCTGCGGCCTGCCGCCGCCGCCTGCGGCGAGCACCGGCAGCCATGCGCTGCAGCCCGAATCGGTGCTGATCATGCGGCTCTTGCAGATGATCCAGCGCAACGAGGACCTGCGCGAGATCGAGGCCGCCCTCAAGCGCGATGCCGCGCTCACCTACCGGCTGCTGCGCCACATGAACTCGCCGGCCGTGGGTGCCGGTGTCGAGATCCATTCGCTGCACCATGCGGTGACGATGCTCGGCTATTCGCCGCTGTTCCGCTGGCTCTCGCTGCTGCTGGCCACCAGCAACCCCATGGGCAGCCCGCCCTTCATGATGAAGAAGGCCATCATGCGCGGCCGCTTCGTCGAGCTGATGGGCGAGATCATGCTGCCGCGGGGCGAGTCGGACAACCTGTTCGTGGTCGGCATGTTCTCGCTGATCGACCAGCTGCTGGGCATCCCGATGCAGGAGGTGCTCAACAAGGTGCAGCTGTCCGACTCGGTCCAGCAGGCCATCCTCACGCGCGGCGGCGTGTACGGCCCCTTTCTCTCGCTGGCCGAGGCCTGCGAGCTGGACACCGGCGAGGCGGCGCGCCTGGCGGAGGCGCTGCTCCTGAGCGCGAGCCAGGTGAATGCCGCGCATTTGTCGGCACTGGCCTGGTCGCAGGACGTGATCCCGGCCGAAGCCGCCTAGCGAGATGCGCGCATGACTTCCGAATTCCTTTTCACCGACGGCGATTTTTCGCGCATTCGCACGCTCATCCACCGGCGCGCCGGCATCGCGCTGGGCGAGCACAAGCGGCAGATGGTGTACAGCCGGCTCTCGCGCCGGTTGCGCGAGCTCGGGCTGCCCGAATTCTCGGCCTACCTGGCCATGCTGGAAGACAGCCGCGACGGCCAGGAGTGGCAGCTGTTCATCAACTCGCTGACCACCAACCTGACCTCGTTCTTCCGCGAGGCGCACCACTTTCCGGTGCTTGCGGAGCTGGCGCGCAAGTGCAGCCAGCCGCCCACCGTCTGGTGCGCGGCCGCATCGACCGGCGAAGAACCTTATTCGATCGCGATCACGCTGATGGAGGCGCTTGGCGAGCGTGCGAGCGCTGCGCGCGTGATTGCCACCGACATCGACACCGCGGTGCTGGCCCGCGCGTCGGCCGGCGTCTTCACGATGGAGCAGGTCAACCGCATGTCCACCGAGCGCCTGCGGCGCTTCTTCAACAAGGGCACCGGCGCGAACGCCGGCAAGGTGCGGGTGCGTCCCGAGGTGGCCGCCATGGTCAAGTTCTCGCGGCTCAACCTGCTCGATGCGTCGTGGCCCGTGAAGGAGCCGGTGGATGCGATCTTCTGCCGCAACGTGATGATCTATTTCGACAAGCCCACGCAGAAGAAGCTGCTCGACCGCTTCATGCCGCTGCTCAAGCCGAACGGGCTGCTGTTCGCAGGGCATTCGGAGAACGCCTCGCTGGTCAACCAGAGCTTCAAGACGGTCGGGCAGACGGTGTACGCACTGGGCAAGGCGCGTACATGAACACGAATGCGAACACGAATCTTGCTGCGCAGAAGGGCTTCCTGCCCGCGGCCGTGCCGGGTTCGGTGGCCACGCACCACTACTTCGACCGCGACTTCGATTGCGCCGCGGTCAAGCTGCTGCCGGCGGAGTACTACGTGACCGATGCCGGTGTGCTGTTGACCACTGTGCTGGGCTCCTGCGTGGCGGCCTGCATCACCGACGTGGAGGCGGGCGTGGCCGGCATGAACCACTTCATGCTGCCCGACGACGCCGAGGCGGGCTCGCGCGAACAGGCCGGCGCCATGCGCTACGGCGCGCATGCGATGGACGTGCTGATCGCCGAGCTGCTGCGCGCGGGCGCGCGCCGCGAGCGGCTCAAGGCCAAGGTCTTTGGCGGCGCCGCGGTGCTGGCGAACATGACCATGCTCAACATCGGCGGGCGCAATGCCGACTTTGTCCTGCGCTACCTCGAGAAGCAGCGCATCGCCATTGCCGCGCAGGACCTGCGCGGCCTGCATGCGCGCCGCGTGTGCCTGCTGCCGGAGAGCGGCAAGGCCGTGGTGCGCAAGCTGCGCGCGCCGGTCGACATCCAGGCGGTCCAGCGCGACGAGGGCGAACTGCTGCGCAAATGGTCCGCCGCATATGGCAAGGGAAGCTGGATCGCATGAAGAAAATCAAGGTACTTTGCGTCGACGACTCGGCGCTGATCCGCAGCGTGATGACCGAGATCATCAACAGCCAGGCCGACATGACGGTGGTCGGCACCGCGGCCGATCCGCTGCAGGCGCGCGACCTCATCAAGGTGACGAACCCCGACGTGCTCACGCTCGACGTCGAGATGCCACGCATGGACGGCCTCGAATTTCTCGAGAAGCTCATGCGCCTGCGGCCGATGCCGGTGGTCATGGTGTCGTCGCTGACCGAGCGCGGCTCGGAGATTGCGCTGCGCGCGCTGGAGCTGGGCGCGATCGATTTCGTGACCAAGCCGCGGCTCGGCGTGCGCGACGGCCTGCTGCAATACACCGAGCTCATCGCCGGCAAGATCCGCACGGCCGCCGCGGCGCGGCTGCTGCCGGGCCGGCACGGCGCCTCGGCCAAGAGTGCGGGCGAAAACCCGCAGGAGCCGCTGCTGCGCAGCCCGCTCCTGAGCACCGAGAAGCTCATCATCATCGGCGCCTCCACCGGCGGCACCGAGGCCATCCGCGAGGTGCTGCTGCCGCTGCCGCCCGACGCGCCCGCGGTGCTCATCGCGCAGCACATGCCGGCCGGCTTCACGCGCTCGTTCGCGCAGCGCCTGAACGGCCTGTGCCGCATCACCGTGAAGGAAGCCGAGCATGGCGAACGCGTGCTGCCGGGCTACGCCTACATCGCGCCCGGCGGCTTTCACCTGTCGCTCGGGCGAAGCGGCGCCAACTACGTGGCGCAGCTCGACCAGGAGCCGCCGGTGAACCGCCACCGCCCCTCGATCGACGTGCTGTTCGACTCGGCCGCCAGGCACGCCGGCAAGAACGCGATCGGAATGATCCTCACGGGCATGGGCCGGGACGGCGCCGAAGGCCTGCTGCGCATGAAGCAGGCCGGTGCCTACACCTTTGCGCAGGACGAGGCCAGCTGCGTGGTCTTCGGCATGCCGCGCGAGGCCATCGCCTTGGGCGCGGCCGATGAAGTGGCGCCGCTGGCAGAGATGGGGCGCCGCGTGCTGGCCCATCTGCGCACCTTCGGCGAACGCACGAACCGGGTTTGAAAACGAACTGTTGGAGTTGAAGAATCGTGATTGACAAGAGCATCAAAATTTTGGTCGTGGACGACTTCCCGACCATGCGGCGCATCGTGCGCAACCTGCTGAAGGAACTCGAGTTCCTCAACGTCGACGAGGCCGAGGACGGCGCGGCCGGCATCGAGAAGCTGCGCGGCGGCAACTTCGGCTTTGTGGTGTCGGACTGGAACATGCCCAACATGGACGGCCTCACCATGCTGCAGACCATCCGCGCCGACCCCGAGCTGGCCAAGCTGCCGGTGCTGATGGTCACGGCCGAGGCCAAGAAGGAGAACATCATCGCGGCCGCGCAGGCCGGCGCCAACGGCTACGTGGTCAAGCCCTTCACGGCGGCCACGCTCGAGGAAAAGATCACCAAGATCTTCGAGAAGCTCCAGAAAGAGGCGGCCTGACATGACACACGCTGCGCTCGAACCCGCGGAGCACGGGAACACGGCCGAAGAGTTGCTCGGGCGCATCGGGCACCTGACCCGGCAATTGCGCGAAGGCCTGCGCGAACTGGGGCTGGACAAGCAGGTCGCCAAGGCCGCGCAGGCCATTCCCGATGCGCGCGATCGCCTGGGCTACATCGCCTCCATGACCGAGCGGGCGGCGCACCGTGCGCTCAACGCCATCGACCTGGCCCAGCCGCTGCAGGAAGACCTTGCAAGCAACGCCAAGGGCCTGAGCCGGCGCTGGGACGAATGGTTTGCGAACCCGGTCGAGCTGGACCATGCACGTCAGCTCGTGATGGACACGCGCGGCTACCTGCAGGACGTGCCGCAGAAGGCCGGCGCCATCAACACGCAGCTGATCGAGATCCTGATGGCGCAGGACTTCCAGGACCTCACGGGCCAGGTCATCAAGAAGATGATGGAAGTGGTCAACGACGTCGAGACGCAGCTGCTGCAGGTGCTGATCGACAACTCGCACCTCGACAAGCACGCCGAGAAGCGCCACGAGGCCGAAGCCGGCAGCCTGCAGAACGGCCCGCAGGTGGTGCCCGGCAACCCGGAGGCCGTCACGGGCCAGGCGCAGGTCGACGACCTGCTGGAGAGCCTCGGGTTCTGAGGCTGCGCGGGGCGGCCGGCTTACCATCGGGGCATGACTTCCAGCCCCAAGGCAGACCATGTGCAGAGGCTTGCCGCCATGGTGGCCGCATCGGACGAGTTGATGGCCGCACTGCGGGCGGTCCGCTCGCTCGGGCTGCGGTCCTGGTGCATTGGCGCCGGCGCGATCCGGTCCCTGGTGTGGGACACCCTTCACGGGTTCGAGCGGCGCTCGGCCGTCGAAGACCTGGATGTCGTCTACTTCGACGTGGAGGCCAGTCCGGAGCAGGATGCCGGCCTTGAAAACCAGCTTCGTTCGGCCATGCCAGGCTTCAATTGGGAAGTGACGAATCAGGCCGGCGTGCACCGCTGGTTCGCCGCCGCCCTCGGCCAGGTGGTGCCTCCTCTCGCGTCGCTGGAAGAAGGCGTTGCAACCTGGCCGGAATTTGCCACCTGCGTCGGTGTCTGGCTGAACGAGGACGGATCGCTGGGCGTCGTCGCGCCGCATGGACTCGACGACCTGTTCGCGCTGCGCGTCCGGCACAACCCCCTGCGTGCAAGCCTTGCGACCTACCGGCAGCGGGTTGCGGCAAAACGGTTCGGCGAGCGATGGCCGCGGCTTTTGGTCGAGATGGGCTGAAGGGACAGAATGCGGCCAGCAGCCGGCTTTCCACCCATGAGCAACTTCGAGATCTACACCCCCACGGCCGAGGAAGTGCACTCGGGCGAATTGGGTCGCCGCATGCGGCAGTTCAACTACCGGTTTGTCGGCGAATACGGACAGGTGCAGCCGGTCTGGGTCAGCGCGAAGGACCAGGACGGCGCGCTCGTAGGTGGCCTGCGCGGGTTTGTATTCCTGCAATGGCTGAACGTGGAGTTGCTGTTTGTGGACGATGCAGCGAGGCGCCAGGGCGTGGGCCGCAGGCTGCTCGCCATGGCAGAACACAAAGCCCGCGAGCTGGGCGCCCGCAACGCGACGCTGAACACATTCGAATGGCAGGCCCGCGCGTTCTACCTCAAGCAGGGATACGAAGAGTTCGGGCGCATCGACGACTACATTCAGGGCTTCTACATGGCGTACATGAAGAAAGCGCTGGAACCATAGCGGCTCCGAACGCCTGCATTCAAAGTCAGGAGAGGAAGGATATGACGCTTAAACGCATGGACAACGTCCTTATCGTTGTCGACGACCTTGAAGCGACCAAGGCGTTCTTCATCGAACTGGGCCTCAAGCTCGAGGGCGAAACGACGGTGGAAGGGCCCCTGGTCGGACAACTGATCGGGCTCAAGGATGTCCGCGCCACCCTGGCGATGTTGCGGACGCCCGATGGACAGGGCATCGAGCTGGACAAGTTCCACACGCCCAATGCGATCAGGTTCGGTCCTGTGAATCAACCGGTGAACACGCTGGGCATCCGCCGCATCATGTTCGCGGTCGATGACATCGACAGCGTCGTCGCGCGCATGCGCGCCCATGGGGCCGAGATCATCGGCGAAATGCRGTATGGAGACAGCTACCGGCTGGCCTACATTCGCGGGCCAGAGGGCATCATCGTCGGGCTTGCCGAGCAGCTTGGTGGAGGCGGGGCTGGCGCATAGACCTGCCATCAAGCGGCCGCCAACGTCAGGTGCCGTTTGAATGTAGATGAGCGCCACGTATATGGATGGGGTGATCGTCTGGCGGTGTGAGGCGTGCAAACCGGTCCGCATCGCACGCGATTCTCAGAGCGGGTAGCCGTCAGCTAACGAGCCGCGTTCAGCCAAGTGCCAACACTCAGATAACGAACACAGAAACATGCATATGAGAATTCTTGCGGTTGCTGCGCTTTTATGTTGCGCGATCGGCATAGAAGGTTGCGCCTCTTCCAGCGCGACCGACGCGTGGCCAGACAAGACCGTGTCGCCGAGCCAGCTTCGCTTGGCCGAGCCACTGCAACTCAGAATGCCCCGGCAAAACACGAATGACCCGATGCCTAACGGAACCGCTGTGCTGCGGGTGCACGTGGACGAGCGCGGCACTGTGCGCAAAACATCGCTGGTCACCAGCAGCGGCAGCGCCGTGCTCGATAGCGCAGCAGCGCGAGCGCTCGTTGGTGCCAAGTTCATTCCCTACCGCGAGGCAGGAGCGACGATACCGGTCACCACGTTGTTACCAATCAACGTCAAGGCTTCTGCGCAATGCCGGGGCCTCAGCCCGTTGGACTGTTGAGGAGCTGGCGTGGCATTTGATGGCAGGCGGTGTCTTGAACCTGCTCACGGTTCGAACTTGCCCGTTGATGGTTAGCTTTCCAATGCGGATCCATCGGATTGCGATGCATCGCTCAGGCGCGGATATGCAGGGGCGTGAACGATTTCACCAAGTCGTCCAATGCCTTCAACTGCGCCAGAAAAAGCTCCAGCTGGTCCAGCGGCAGAGCGCTGGGACCGTCGCATTTAGCCTGCGCTGGGTCAGGATGAGCTTCAAGAAAGAGGCCCGCCAAACCTACGGCCAGGCCCGCGCGCGCCAGTTCAGCCACTTGCTCCCGTCTCCCGCCAGAGACGGCGGCGTTCGCGTCACGTTGCTGGAGGGCATGGGTAACGTCGAAGATGACCGGCAGATTCCCGGTGACCTTCTTCATCGCACCGAATCCAAGCATGTCCACCACAAGATTGTCGTAGCCGAAACAAGTGCCACGGTCGCACAGGATGACGGGGGAGCTTCCTGCCTCCCTGATTTTCTCCACGATGTTGAGCACCTGCGGCGGGCTCAGGAACTGAGGTTTCTTGACGTTGATGACTTTGCCGGTCTTGGCAAGCGCGACCACCAAGTCGGTCTGGCGAGCGAGAAACGCAGGTAGCTGTAAAACGTCCACGACTTCGGCAACAGGATCTGCCTGCCACGGTTCGTGAACGTCGGTGAGAAGAGGCACGCCGAACTCCGCCTTGACGGCCTCGAAGATTTTCAAGCCCTCTTCCAATCCGGGCCCTCGGAAGGAATGGATAGACGAGCGATTCGCCTTGTCGAAACTTGCCTTGAAAACATATGGGATGCCAAGCTTCCGCGTGACTCGGACGTATTCCGCCGCAGTACGCAGGGCCATGTCCTTCGACTCGAGTACGTTCACGCCGCCAAACAGGACAAAGCCCTGGCCGTTGCTGACGTCGATTGCGGGGGTGATGGCGATGGTCGTCAAGAAAAGTTCTCCTGTAGTGCTGTCAACATTCTCGCGCTCTGAGGGCGCCCACAAAATCACGCTTTTGGCCCCAATGGCTGCAGTCGCCAGAGTCGGACCTTCCGGCCCATCGCCTTGTGAATATCATCGGGCCATGGCGATATCTGCGTGTGCTGTCAAAGCGCCTTCGGTCGAACCGTCGGTGGTCGACCTTCTGCAGCGTTTTGACGCGAATGGGGCCCCGTGATCGAAGCGGCTAAATCCTCGATCCGCGGGCCAAGCACTGTCCAATGACCAACAAAGCGATCTACGTATCCCCAATGCAAGAAACCTACATTCGCTTCGCGCCGGTCAGGGATGTGGTTGCTCCATGCGCTTACATCGTGCTGTGCACGGAACCCGGTGGTCACACGGTCCGACTCAGTTTTTCGAACATTCGCGGCGCTTCAGCGCGGGATCTCCTGGTCCGCTTTGATAGCGTCATGGCTTGCATGTCCCACACCGAGTTCGCCCACCCATGGGAGGCGACGCCGACAGCCGAGATTCCCCGGCTTGAGGGAAGATGGGACGGCTACGCATTCCCGCTCTTGGAGGTCAAGAACTCGCAGTGGTTGGCGTCATTCACAGACTTCCAGACCATTGGGCTAGCGCGAAGCATGCCGCGTCACTTTCGGTTTGTGAGTCTCGACAATGTGGTCGACCTGTTGATGTACGGCGATGGCGCTGTGACGGCAGAATGGATAGTCGCTACACCGCAGAACGCCCCATAGCCTGCCGGATTTGTCATGTCAGAACTTGTGTGGGAGCCAGTCGAATTCCTTGAACTTCTCGGAGTAGCTCCAGATGAAGAAGAGTACGGGGTCTCGTTTCACTATGTTGTTCATCGTCAAGAACTACGCCTTGAGCTAACGGTGCGGCCGATGAGCGGCGACGTTGCCGTCAGTGTTTATTGTTCAACGCAGCTTCAACCGGTTATTCATCTAAGCCTGTTGGGCTGTCCCGGCGCCAGGGTCATCAATGACAAGCGCGGGAGATTCATTGAGTTCGCGGCTGCGAACCTGTTTACTGGCCGCTTCGACAACACCGTCCCAGCGCCATATGGTTTTAGAGTCCAGGCCGACCCGTTTGTGCAGGTCTCGCCGTACGCCTACTGATACGGTCGGGCAGTGCGACCTCTCACGCCGGCGAGAATCCGTTTCGGAGCGCTCCGCGCCCGGTCCGACCCCTAAAGCGAATCCTTCAACTTCGCCCGCAACCTGCTGATCGCCTGGCTGTGCAGCTGGCACACGCGCGACTGGGTCACTTCCAGGATCGCGCCGATCTCGCGCAGGTTCAGCTCTTCCTCGTAGTACAGGTTCAGCAGCAGCTGGTCGCGTTCGGGCAGCGCGGCAATCGCGTCGACGAGCTCATGGCGGAAACCCGCTTCGAGCAGCTGCGCGAGCGGATCGTCGTCGCCGAGCCGGGCGTCGTTGTGCGCCTGCCGTTCGAGCCAAGGGTTTTCGGCCTCACCATCCTGTGCAAAGTCTTCCACGTAGAGCAGTTGGCAGCCCTGGATGTCCTGCAGCAGCGACTGGTAGTCGTCCAGCTCCATCTTCAGTTCCCGGGCGATCTCTCCTTCGCTGGCGGAGCGGCCGAGCCGGTGCTCCAGTGCCTGGATGGCCTGTTCGACCTTGCGCGCCGACTGGCGCAGGCCGCGCGAGCCCCAGTCGCTCGCGCGCAGTTCGTCGAGCATGGCGCCGCGGATGCGCTGGCTGGCGAAGGTCTCGAACTGCGCGCCGCGGTTGTCCTGGTAGCGCGTGGAGGCGTCGAGCAGGCCGATCATGCCGGCCTGGATCAGGTCGTCGAGCTCCACGCTGGCGGGCAGCTTGGCCAGCATCTGGAGCGCCATGCGGCGCACCATCGGCTGGTGCTGCTTCAGCAGGTGGGACTTCTCAAAGGTTCCCTGCGCGGTGTACACGGCCGTCCCTTTCGTCTTCCGTCTCTTGCTCTTGTGCCGCCACGGGCTCCGATGCCAGCGCCTCGGGCCGCCAGAGCGCGGTCCGGGTGTCCTGCGGCCGCACGGCCGGACGCCAGGGCCACTGCGCAACAGCGGCGGCAATGACGCGGAAATCGACCGCCGCCGGGCTGGCCGGGAAGGCCTCGACCACGGTGCGGGCGAGGCGCCTGGCATCGGCCATGTGCGGGTCGGCGCGGACCCAGCCGGCCGGCTGTATGGAAACCGCCAGGTAGCGGCTGCCGGTGTCGACCAGGTTGGCCATGGTCTGGCGCGCGGCCTCGGGGTCGGCCACGCCATTGACCAGCAGTCGAAGCTGCCTGAGCGCGTGCGCGTAGTGCAGCCGCTTGATGCCCGAATAGGTGGCGGTGATGGAGGCCGGGTGGGGCTGCAGCACCACCACCAGCTCGTCCGCCAGCCGCGCGAGCGGCGACAGGTTGCCGACGGCGTCGAGCGCCGCGTCGACCAGGATCATGCTGCCGTCCCACATCAGGCGCGGGTCGGTGTGGTCGGGTTGGCCGCCGAGCGGTGCCGGCAGCACGTGCACGCCGCACTCGGTGCGCGCGGCGGCGCCCTCGCAGGTCAGCCGCTGCGAGGCGACGTCGGCCAGCGTTCCAAGCGGGTCGGCGGCCCATGCGGCGCACGCCGTATCCGGCCCTGGCCCGTGCTCGTCGAGCAGCAGCACGTCCTTGCCCATGTGGGCCAGCGCGGCGCCCAGGTTCATGGCCGCCGTGGTGGCGCCGGGGCGGTTGCCCATGCTTGCGATCGCGATGATGCGCGCCGACGACTGCGCAAGCAGCCGCCGCAGCCCATCGGCTTGATCCGACACCAGCTTGCTCACGTGTCCAGCGCCTCCAGCAGGAAGAACAGCTTGCCCACGCCGGCATACAGCACGTTGCCCGACACGGGGCGGCCGGGCCGCGCGGGCCGGCCGGTCAGCTGCGACAGCAGCGCGCGGGTGCGGCCGGCCCAGTCGCCGCCAGCCTGCTGCAGGCGCCAGACGGTGGTGGTCACCTGGCCGGCGATGAGCAGGCGCTTCATCATGTGCGGATCGCCCGCCTCGCCAAGCCCGCCCAGCACCGAGAGGCCCTGGCGCAGCAGGCGCAGGCAGGGCTCGGCCTCGGCGGCCCAGCTTTGCCATTGCGCGAGTTGCTGCGGCCCGATGTCGCGGCCGATGTTGGTGAGCGCATAGCTCTGCGCCAGCACCTTGTGGCTGCGCGCATCGGTCAGGCGCGTGGCAATGCAGCGCAGGCCGGGCAGGCCGCCGTCGGTGCGCAGCGTGACGCGGGCCTCGGCCACCGATTGCAGCGCGGCCCGGCCCTTGAAGACCACGGCGCGCGCCTCGCCAAAATTGAAGTCCAGGCCGGTCAGCGTGGCGTATTCGCCGGTGCGCGGATCGGTCACGGCCGTGGAGCCCGGCGCGCGCGCCATCCATTGCTGGCGCTGCACCTGCCACTGCAGCATGAGCTCGGCCGCGGGCAGCCGCGTCAGCATGTGCACCACGGCCTTGCCGAAGTCCTGCTGGCGCAGCCACTGCACCTGCCGCACGCCGGGCTTGCGCGTGGGGTCGGTGGCGCTGCGGGTCGCGGCGGTGGAAAGCCACTGGTTGGGCGCCGCGAGCGGCTGTCCGCCGCGGTCGGACAGGAGCAGGCTGCCCTGGCACTGGTAGGCGTCGCCGCCTTCGTCGGACTTGAGGCCGACCTGGCCGCTGAGCGCCAGCACGTGGGTGTCGCAGCTTGCGGCAATCTCGCTCGCGGCATGCGCCATGAGCGCCTGCAGCACCGCCTTGTGGCCGACGTCCTCGTCGGCGGCCATCCGCCAGAGCGCGCGCGCCTGCTCGAAGCCCAGCGGCGCGGCCGCGAGTGCCGACGCCGCGGCGGCCACTTCCTGCGCGTCGTGCGCCATGGCGCGGATCAGCTGCCGGTACTGCAGCCGCTGGCGTTCGGCCTCTGCGTGGGCCGCGGAAGCCTCGGCATTTGCCGATCCGTCCTGCAGGTCGCCTTCGCCGGGCACGAACAGCGCGCTGCGGCTGTTGGCCTGGAACGCGCTGTCCACCAGTTGGGCGCGGTCGGCGCGCATCAGGTTCTCGGGCACCTTCTGGCCGCTCGAGACGTAGTGCACCGGCAGGCGGTGGCGGATCACGGTGTCGATCAGCGCGCCGGGGTGCGTGGCCTCGTCGACCTTGGTGAAGATGCAGCCCGCGAGATCGCTGCCGCTGCCGTGGCGGTAGGCATGCACCACCTCGTTGAGCGTGTCGCCGT
>NZ_JBFTPJ010000037.1:0-14292 GCF_056398445.1 Variovorax sp. 01T439_2 | reverse complement strand
GCACATCGGGCTGCCAGCCCGCGGGCCAGAGCAGCGGCAGCAGGAACGAGGCCATGAACAGCACCGAGATCAGCGGCACGCCGCGCACCAGCTCGATGTAGCTCGCACTGAGCGTGCGGACCACCGGCCAATCCGAGCGGCGCCCGAGCGCGAGCAGCAGCGCGAGCGGAAAGGCCAGCGCGAGGCCCACCACCGCCAGGCCGACGGTGAGCGGCAATCCGCCCCAGCGGCTGGTCGGCACGGGGGCGAGGCCCGCCACGCCGCCGCGCATCAGCAGCACGAACAACAGCAGCGCCGCAGCCCAGAGCGGCGCCAGCCACCAGCGCCAGCTGCGCGGCCAGGCGCTCAGCACAGTGACGGCCGACAGCACGGCCACGGCAATGGCCGGGCGCCATTGCTCTTCGTAGGGAAAGCGGCCGAACAGCATCGGCCGCCATTTCTCGGCCACCACGCCCCAGCAGGCGCCATACTGCACCGCGCGGCAGGCTTCTGCGTCAGGCCGGAAGACGGCGTGCAGCACGCCCCATTCGACCGCGTGGTAGCCGCCCCATGCCAGCAGCGCGAGCAGCAGCACGGTCGCCAGCGCCGTGGTGTTGGCCACCGACACCAGTTCCGGATAGCCCACGGCCACCGCGAGCGATGAATTCTTGACGAGGCTCAGCAGCTGGTTGGTGAGCGAGGGCACGATCACCCGCAGCGCCTGCGGCAGGATCACGATGCGCAGCTGCTGCACCGGCGCGAGTCCCAGCGCTTGGCCCGCAAGCACCTGCCCCTGCGGCACCGAGAGGATGCCGGCGCGCACGATCTCGGCCACGAACGCGGCCGAGTAAAAGGACAGGCCCGCGACGATGGTCACGTACTCCGGGCTCAGCGCCGCGCCACCGCTCACGCCGAAGTCGCCGCGCTCGGGCCAATCGAAATGCGTGGGCCACCAGCCACCCTCGCCCGACGCCGGCCAGGGCACGCTCAGGCCGCCCTTGCTGAGCCACACGCCCGGCAGCAGCCGCACGGGTTCGGTCGGATCAGGCAGCAGGWTGGCAATCGCAAAGGCCAGCATCAGCAGCTGCACGAGCAGTGGCACGTTGCGCAGCAGCTCGACATAAGCGGTGCAGATGCCGCGCAGCAGCACATGAGGCGCGAGCCGGCCGATACCGATCAAGGTGCCGAGCAGCACCGAAAAGATGGCGGCGGGCACCGAGGCGCGCACCGTGTTGACCAGGCCCGCAAGGAAGGCGCGCCAGAACGGCTGGCTGGCCTCGAAGCCGAGCCAGCCTTCGCTGATGGAGAAGCCCGCAGGCTCAGTAAGAAAGTCGAAGCCCGAGCGCACGCCGCGCGCCCGCAAGACCTCGAGCGCATGGTTCACGACCCAGGCCGCGCCGGCCACCACGGCCAGCACCAGCAGCGCCTGGACGACCCAGGCCAGCCAGGCGCCGCGGCGCGAGGCTCCGCTGCTCATCGAACCGGTGGTGCGTAGATCAGGCCGCCCTTGTTCCAGAGGTTGTTCGAGCCGCGCGGCAGCTTCAGGACCGACTTGGGGCCCACGTTGCGCTCGAACATCTCGCCGTAGTTGCCGACGGCCTTGATGGCGCGGAACGACCAGTCCTTGTCCAGGCCCAGCAGCTTGCCCAGGTCTTCGCCGGCGCCCAGCAGGCGCTGCTGCGCCGGGTCCTTGCTGCTCGCCTTGAGCTCGTCGGCATTGGCCTGCGTGACGCCGAATTCTTCTGCCTCGATGAGCGCGTTGGGCACCCACTTGGCAATGGCGAACCATTCGTCGTCGCCGCGGCGCACCAGCGGCGCGAGCGGCTCCTTGGAAATGAGCTCGGGCAGGATGACGTAGTCGTCGGGGTTCGGCGCTTCCTTGTTGCGCAGGCCCGCCAGCGCCGAGGCGTCGGTGGTGAAGGCCTGGCAGCGGCCCGAGAAGAAGGCCTTGAACGAGGCCTCGAAGCTCTCGAACACCACCGTCTTGACCGGGATGTTCTGCGCGCGGAAGTAGTCGGACACGTTCTTCTCGTTGGTGGTGCCCGACTGCGTGCAGATGGTCGCGTTCTTGAGCTGCTTGGCGCTCGTCACCTTGAGCTTCTTCGGCACCAGGAAGCCCTGGCCGTCGTAGTAGGTGATGGTGGTGAAGTTGAAGCCCAGCGACGCATCGCGCGTGAGCGTCCAGGTGGTGTTGCGCGCGAGGATGTCGATCTCGCCGGCCTGCAGCGCCGAGAAGCGCTGCTGCGAATTGAGCGGCACGAAGTCGACCTTCTTCGGGTCGCCCAGCACGGCCGCCGCAATGGCGCGGCAGGTGTCGACGTCCAGGCCCGACCAGTTGCCCTGCGTATCGGGCGCGGAAAAGCCGGCCACGCCATTGGTCACGCCGCACTTGACGGTGCCGCGCTGCTTGACGGCATCGAGGGTCTTGCCGGCAAAGGCGGGAGCGGCAGCGGCAGCGGCAAGTGCTGCAACGGCTGCGGCTACAGCCAGTGCGGGACGGAATCGGTTCTTCATTGGTGTGTTCTCCTCAACAACAAGCAAAAGCCAGTGTACGAGGCTGTGCGCCACTCTGCCAAAGAACGGGCGGTTGGATGCATATGCCGCAAGCGCCGGTCCGGTGTTTTTCTTGGGCGCCGCATTCACTAACATACGGGCCTTCAATCACTTCACCAGGAATCTGCACATGACCAAATCCGATGACACCGGCAAGCTCGTTCTGCGCGTCGCGCTCGGCATCCTCATCCTGCTGCACGGCATTGCGAAGGTCGGCAAGGGCGTCGACGGCATCGGCGGCATGCTGGCATCCCACGGCTTGCCGGCCGCCATGGCTTACCTGGTCTATGTGGGCGAGATCCTTGCGCCCGTGCTGCTCATCGTGGGCCTGTTCACCCGTCCGGCTGCGCTGATCGTTGCGCTCAACATGCTGGTGGCCATCTGGCTCGTGCACCGGAAAGACCTGGGCGCACTCAATGGCCAGGGCGGCTGGGCGCTGGAACTGCAGGGCATGTTCCTGTTCTCGGCACTTGCCATTGCGCTCTTCGGCGGCGGCCGGTTCGGCCTTGGCGGCAAGTACAACTGAAGGAAGAAGGAAGGAAGGCACGCGGCCGGCGGCGTGCCGGCCGTTCTTTCGTCACTCGTCGTCGTTCGCGTCCAGCCCTGGAAACAGGACATCGGTATAGCCGAAGCGCGAGAAGTCGCGCACCCGCATCGGATAGAGCTTGCCCAGCAGGTGATCGACTTCATGCTGCACCACGCGCGCATGAAAGCCGCTCGCGACACGGTCGATCGGATCGCCGTAGGGATCGAAGCCGGTGTAGCGGATGTTGGCAAAGCGCGGCACCACGCCGCGCAGGCCCGGCACCGAGAGGCAGCCTTCCCAACCCTCTTCTTCCTCGTCGCCGATCGGCGTGATGACCGGGTTCAGCAGCACGGTGCGCGGCACCGGTGGCGCGTCGGGGTAGCGGGGGTTGACCACGTCGGTGCCGAAGATCACGAGCTGCTGGTCGACACCGATCTGCGGCGCGGCCAGGCCCGCCCCATTGACGGCCAGCATGGTCTCGAACATGTCGCGCACCAGCAGGTGCAGTTCGTCGGTGTCGAAGGCAGCCACCGGCTGTGCAATGCGCAGCAGCCGGGGGTCGCCCATCTTGAGGATTTCGCGGATGGCCATGGCGGGATTATCGCGAGCGGCCCCGCCGCGGCGTCATGGAGGGGTTTGTCCCTTGGAGTCGGGCGACGACCACAGCCGCGACGCGCCGCGCGGCGGATCCGGCCGGTATTGCGGCAGCGGCGACACGCCGGCAGCCGGCGGCCGTGCGCCACCGCCGCCGCCCCAGCCCGGGCGAGAAGGCACGGGCACGGGAACCGGCACTGGCACCGGACGCGCCACCGGGTAGCCCGGGCGCCCGTAGTAGGGCCTGCCGCCGTAGTAGGGCCGGTCGTGGTCGTAATAGCGGCGCCCGCCTTCGTAGTAGCCGCCGCCCTGGATATAGACCGGCGCCGGATTCACCACCACCGGATCCGAGTAGTACGGCTGCGAATAGCCCCCGCTGTAGTAGGGGTCGCCAGGAACAGCCACGCAGCCGCCAAGCAGCGCGAAGCCGCCGATGGCGACACTGATACCGAGAACACGAATTTTCTGCATGAGGGACTCCTTGTCAGCCTTCAGTTTTCAACGCCAGCTTGTAGGCCCTGTTGACTGCGGTGGTGTGAAGTCGCGTAACTGCCGGTAAGAACCGCGCTTCACCCCCCTTCAACCCGGCGCACCGCCGGCGAGCAGCTCCAGCATACGCGCCTCGTCGATCACCTCCACGCCGATCTCGCGCGCCTTGTCCAGCTTGCTGCCGGCTTCCTCGCCGGCCACCAGGTAGCTGGTCTTCTTGCTGACGGAACCCGCCACCTTGGCGCCGGCTGCTTCCAGTTTGTCCTTGGCTTCGTCGCGGCTCAGCGTAGGAAGGGTGCCGGTGATCACGAAGGTCAGCCCCGCCAGCGGCTTGGGCGCCCGGGCGGCGGGTTCGCCCTCCTCCCAGGTCAGCCCGCAGGCGCGCAGCTGCTCGACCACTTCGCGGTTGTGCGGCTGGTCGAAGAAGGTGCGCAGGCTTTGCGCGACGACCGGGCCCACGTCGTTGACTTCCAGCAACTGCTCCTCGCTCGCATCCATGATCGCGTCGAGCTTGCCGAAGTGCTTGGCCAGGTCCTTGGCCGTGCTCTCGCCCACGTGCCGGATGCCCAGGCCGAACAGGAAGCGCGGCAGCGTGGTCTTCTTCGAAGCCTCGAACGCATCGACAAGGTTCTTGGCCGACTTGTCGGCCATGCGGTCCAGCCCCGCCAGCGTGGTGAACCCGAGCTTGTAGAGGTCGGGCAAGGTGCGGATCAGGTTGGCATCGACCAACTGCTCGACCAGCTTGTCGCCGAGCCCGTCGATGTCGACCGCGCGGCGCGCCGCAAAGTGCAGGATGGCTTCCTTGCGCTGGGCCGCGCAGAACAGGCCGCCGGTGCAGCGGTAGTCGACCTCGCCCTCTTCGCGCAGCGCTTCCGATCCGCACACCGGGCACTGGTGCGGCATGGTGAAGAGCAGGCCCCGCTCGCCCTCGGGCCTGGCGAGGCTTTCGGGCACCACGCCGACCACTTCGGGGATCACGTCGCCGGCCCGCCGCACGATCACCTTGTCGCCCACGCGCACGTCCTTGCGGCGCGCCTCGTCCTCGTTGTGCAGCGTGGCGTTGGTGACGGTCACGCCGCCCACGAAGACCGGCGCAAGCTTGGCCACCGGCGTGAGCTTGCCGGTACGCCCGACCTGCACCTCGATGCCCAGCACCTCGGTGATCTGCTCCTGCGCCGGGTACTTGTGTGCCACGGCCCAGCGCGGTTCGCGCGAGACGAAGCCCAGCCGCCGCTGCAGCTCGATGCTGTCGACCTTGTAGACCACGCCGTCGATGTCGTAGGGCAAGGCATCGCGCTGGCGCCCGATGTTCTCGTGGAAGGCGATCAGTTCGATGGCGCCGGTCGCGCGTGCGGTCTGCGTGGCCACCGGAAAGCCCCAGGCGTGGAACTGCTGCAGCCAGTCGAACTGGGTCGGAAATTCCGGCCCGCCTTCGCTGGCCGGCGTGACCTCGCCGAGGCCGTAGGCAAAAAAGCTCAGCGGCCGCGCCGCCGCAATGGCCGGATCGAGCTGGCGCACCGCGCCSGCCGCKGCATTGCGCGGRTTSACGAAGACCTTYTCGTTCTTCTGSCCGGCCGCGATCTTYTCGCGCTGGCGCTCGTTGAGTGCCTCGAAGTCGGCGCGCTTCATGTAGATCTCGCCGCGCACCTCGACCACGGGCGGCGCCTTGCCATTGAGCCGCAGCGGAATCTCGCGCACCGTGCGGATGTTCTGCGTGACCTCCTCGCCGACCTCGCCGTCGCCGCGCGTCGCGGCCTGCACCAGCACGCCGTTCTCATAGCGCAGGTTCATGGCCAGGCCGTCGAACTTGAGTTCGCAGACGTACTCGACCTGCGGCCCGTCCTCGGCCAGGCCCAGTTCCTTGCGCACGCGGGCATCGAAGGCGCTGGCGCCGCCGGGCGAGATGTCGGTCTCGGTGCGGATCGACAGCATCGGCACCTTGTGGCGCACCTTCACGAAGCCTTCGAGCACCTTGCCGCCAACGCGCTGCGTGGGCGAATCGGGCGTGCGCAGTTCGGGGTATTCGGCTTCCAGCGCCTGCAGCCGCTGGAACAGCCGGTCGTACTCGGCGTCGGGCAGCTCGGGCGCATCGAGCACGTAGTAGAGATGGGCGTGCTTGTGGAGCTGTTCGCTCAGTGCGGCGGCTTCGCGTGCCGCTTCGTCGCGCGTGGTCATGGGTGTCTCCCGAACGATCGGATCAGCTGAAAAGGCGGCGCGCCAGGGGCGAGCCGGCGGCCAGGTCGCGCGACTCGAGCGTGTCGTAGAGCTGCTCGAGGTCGGCGCCGATCGCATCCATGGTTTCCTCGCGCAGCAGCTGGCCGTCGCTGTCGGTGACCACGCCGTCCATCTCGCGCGCCAGCGTGGCGGCGGCTTCGCGCATGCGGCGGAACGGCTGCTCGGCGCGGTCGACCTGCGGCACGTCCAGGCTCAGGCTGAGTTCGCGGATGGCCGACTGCGCCGGATCGTCGGCCAGCGCGGCCTGCGTGTCGAACGAAAGCCCGAGGATCGGCGGCAGCCCGGCCTCGCTCGTCGGCAGCACCATGCGACCCGGGATGATGCCCGCCACAAAGCCCAGCCGCGCCGCGTTCTGCTGCACGTAGCCGGGACTCCAGGCGGCATGCAGCGCGCGCAGCACGAAGCCCAGCTGCGCATCGTGCGCGCTGGCGAACTGGTCGAGCTCGCGGGCGCGCGCCACCTCGTCGAGCATTTCAGGAAATTCGAGCGCGCCGTTGACGGCATCGGCAAAGGCCTGCGCCTTGACCACGAATTCGGAATACTCGATCTCGTTGAGCGCACCGGTGCGGTTGGCCAGCTGCACACCCACCTGGAAGGCGCTGTAGCGCTGGCCCGGCACGGGCGGCTCCCACTGGCCGGTGTGTTCGTTCAAGCCCTCGATGGCCACGGGCTTGCTGCCCGCGCGGCGCGTGGGCGGCATGGCGGCGATGGCCGCGTCGCCCGATGCGAGCCCGTCCAGCGACACCGGCGCGATCACGTCGATCAGCGGATCGAGCCCGCCGCGCCGCTCGGCCGCGGGCACCGGGCTCGCGCTGGGCGCGGGCAGGTCGGGGTCGAACAGCGGTTCGTGGCGTTCATGGCCCGGCGTCGGGTGCGGATCGATGTGCAGCATCGGCTCCACGCCGTCGGACGAGGACGATGGCCGATGGTCCGCCTCGGACAGGTCGCGGTCAGCGGCGTCGGGCTGGCGCGGCGCATTGCGGCGCGAGGTCAGGGTGTTGTAGGCAACGACGGCCGCGAGGACGAGGCCGCCGAGGATGGCCAGGGCGAGAGTGAGATTGCTCATGGGCTGCCCGGATCAAGCAGCCTCGACCATGGAGGCGGCCGCTTCCATGTCGACCGCGACGATGCGCGAGACGCCCTGCTCCTGCATGGTGACGCCGATCAGCTGCTCGGCCATTTCCATGGCGATCTTGTTGTGGCTGATGAAGAGGAACTGGGTTTCGCGGCTCATGGCGGTCACGAGTTTGGCATAGCGTTCGGTGTTGGCATCGTCCAGCGGCGCGTCCACTTCGTCGAGCAGGCAGAAAGGCGCCGGGTTGAGCTGGAAGATCGCGAACACCAGCGCAATGGCCGTGAGCGCCTTCTCGCCGCCCGAGAGCAGGTGGATGGTCTGGTTCTTCTTGCCGGGCGGCTGCGCCAGCACCTGCACGCCGGCGTCGAGGATCTCGTCGCCGGTCATCACGAGCCGTGCATTGCCGCCGCCGAACAGCTCGGGGAACATGCGGCTGAAGTGCTCGTTGACGATCTTGAAGGTGCCGCCCAGCAGGTCGCGCGTCTCGGCGTCGATCTTGCGGATGGCGTCTTCGAGCGTGCCGATGGCCTCGTTCAGGTCGGCGGACTGCGCATCGAGGAAGGTCTTGCGCTCGCTGGCCACGGCAAGCTCGTCGAGCGCCGCCAGGTTGACCGCGCCCAGCGCGACCACTTCGCGGTTCAGGCGGTCGATCTCGCCTTGGAGGCCGGTGAGCCGGACCTTGTCGGCTTCGATCGACTGGGCAACGGCCTCGAGGTCGGCGCCGGCGTCGTCCAGCAGCTGCTGGTATTGCTCGACCCCCAGGCGCGCGGCCTGTTCCTTGAGCTGGAATTCGGTGATGCGCTGGCGCAGCGGATCGAGTTCGCGCTCCAGCTGCAGCCGGCGTTCGTCGCTGGCGCGCAGCTTCAGCGTGAGGTCGTCGTACTGGCTGCGCGCCGCACCCAGCGCGGCCTCGCGCTCGAGCTTGAGCGCCAGCGCGTCCTGCAGGCCGGCCTGGGCCGCCGCATCGGACAGGCGGCCGAGTTCGGCGCGGGCGCGCTCGTCTTCGTCGGTGAGCGACAGCACCTGCTGCGATGCGGTTTCAATGGCGCGGTTCAGTTCGCCGCGGCGGGCTTCGAGCGTGCGCTGCGAGAAGGTGGCCTCCTGCGCCTGCCGCTCGAGGCTGCGGTGCTGCTCGCGGCTCGCGGCCAGCGCGCGGCCGGCCTCGATCACGCGTTCGTCGAGCTGCGCGTGGCGCTCCTGGCTGTCGGCCAGCTGCATGTCGAGCTCTTCGAAGCGGCCTTCGGCGGCCATGCGCTTTTCCTGCAGTTCTTCCAGTTGCGCGTCGACCTCGGCCAGGTCGGCAGCCAGCTGCTCGCTGCGCGCGCGCGTCTGCTCGGCGAGCTGGGTCATGCGCAGCGTCTCGACCTGCAGTTCATGCGCACGCGATTGCGTTTCGGCCGCTTCGCGGCGCGCCGTGACGAGGCGCTGCGCCGCATCGGCGTAGGCGGCTTCGGCGCGGACCAGCGCGGTGCGCGCCTCTTCGCTGATGAGGGCCTGGGCGCGCAATTGGCGCTCGAGGTTTTCCATTTCCTGCTGGCGCGCCAGCAGGCCGGCCTGCTCGGAATCGGGAGCGTAGAAATTGACGCTGTGCGAGAACACGGCGTGGCCGCTCTGCACATAGATGACTTCGCCCGGCTGCAGCGTGGCGCGCTGCGCGAGCGCTTCTTCGAAACTCTGCGCGGTGTAGCAGCCGTGCAGCCAGTCGGTCAGCAGGGCCTGCAGGCCCGCATCGTTCAGGCGCAGCAGGCTCGACAGGCGCGGCAGCGCGGCCGTACCTTGCGGCGCGCCGGCCGCGGGCGGGCTGTAGAACGCGAGCTTGGCGGGCGGCGCATCGTTGCCGAAGGCGCGCACCATGTCGAGCCGGCTGACCTCGAGCGCGCCCAGGCGCTCGCGCAGCGCCGCTTCGAGCGCGTTTTCCCAGCCCTGCTCGATGTGGATGCGGCTCCACAGCCCCTGCATGCCTTCGAGCCCGTGCTTGGCGAGCCAGGGCGCCAGCTTGCCATCGGTCTTGACCTTTTCCTGCAGCGCGCGCAGCGCTTCGAGCCGCGCCGAGAGCTCGGCATGGCGCGCGCCTTCGGTGTTGACGGCCTGCTGCTTGGCGCGGCGGTCGTCGTCGAGCTGCGGCACCGATTCCTGCAGCTCGTGCAGGCGCGCATCGGCCTCGCTCGCGGTTTCCTGCGCGGCCGCATGCTCTTCCTGCAGGGCTTGCAGGCGCGCCTCGTCGGGCGCGGCCAGGGCGTTCTGGTCGGCGCGCAGGCGTTCGCTGCGCTGCGTGAGCTGCCGGCTCTGCTCTTCGATGTTGCGCTGGTCGGCGGCCAGCACCTGGATCTGCTGCTGCACCTGCGAGACGGTGCTGCGCTGGGCGTTGGCCTCGTCCTGGGCGCGCTGCACGGCTTCCTCGAGCTCGGGCATGCGCGCGTCGTGCTCCTCGAGCTGCGCGGCCAGCAGCACGGCCTGCTCTTCCGCGTCAACGCCCTGGCCGGCCAGGGTTTCGATCTCCGCCTCGGCCTCTTCGCGGCGGCGGCCCCATTGGCCCATCTGCTCGCGCAGCTGGACCAGCCGCTGCTCCACGCGCTGGCGGCCTTCGACCACGAAGCGGATCTCGCCTTCGAGGCGGCCCACTTCGGCGCTGGCTTCGTAGAGCTTGCCCTGGGCCTGGTTGACCTGGTCGCCGGCCGCGTAGTGGGCCTGGCGCACGGTTTCGAGTTCGGATTCGATGCGGCGCAGGTCGGCGGTGCGCGATTCGAGGTCGTTGATCGCCTTTTCCGAGTCGGCCTTGATCTTGGCCTGGTCGGCATCGCTTTCGCTGCGCTTGAGGAACCACAGCTGGTGCTGCTTTTTGGTGGCTTCGCCCTGCAGCGCGTTGTAGCGCGCAGCCACCTCGGCCTGCTTCTCGAGCTTTTCGAGGTTGGCGTTGAGTTCGCGCAGGATGTCTTCCACGCGCGTGAGGTTCTCGCGCGTGTCGCCCAGGCGGTTCTCGGTTTCGCGCCGGCGCTCCTTGTACTTGGAGAYGCCSGCSGCCTCTTCGAGGAACAGGCGCAGCTCCTCGGGCTTGGACTCGATGATCCGGCTGATCGTGCCCTGGCCGATGATCGCGTAGGCGCGCGGTCCGAGGCCGGTGCCCAGGAACACGTCCTGCACGTCGCGGCGGCGCACCGGCTGGTTATTGATGTAGTAGCTGCTGGTGCCGTCGCGCGTGAGCACGCGCCGCACGGCAATTTCGCCGAACTGGTTCCACTGGCCGCCCGCGCGGTGGTCGGCGTTGTCGAACACCAGTTCCACGCTCGAACGGCTGGCCTGCTTGCGCGTGGTCGTGCCGTTGAAGATCACGTCCTGCATCGACTCGCCGCGCAGCTCCGACGCGCGCGACTCGCCCAGCACCCAGCGCACCGCATCCATGATGTTCGACTTGCCGCAACCGTTGGGCCCGACGACGCCGACCAGTTGGCCCGGCAGCAGGAAGTTGGTGGGTTCGGCGAACGACTTGAAGCCCGAAAGCTTGATGGAATTGAGACGCACGACTTGTCGGCCTGCCTTGGCATGACGCCAAGGTATTGATTTGTAAGGAAAATTGCACGGACCTGCCGTTCGAGACAGGCCGCCGCCCCAGCCGTGGATGATAACGTCAGGGCATGAGCGATTCCCTGGTTTCATCACCTCTTGCCGTGCGCCGCGGCTGCCTGCTGGCCGGTGCGGCCGCCCTGCTGGGCCTTGGCGGCTGCGCGGCCGTGCGTTCCACCGATCGCGCCGAGGCCTATAGCAACCAGGAATGGTTGCAGTCCAGCGCCAACCGCATTGCCAACCTTTCGCTGCGCGACAACCTGCAATCGATCCGGCGCGTGCAGACCACGCTCTACCGGCGCAATCCGCGCGAATGGCGCAAGTCGGCCGCCAGCGTCGAGGCGGCCGCCCAGCGCGCCTGGGATGCGGTGCTGACCGGCCCTGCCCTGCCCGAGCTGCGCGGCGCCACGGGCATCGACGCCATCCGCATGGCTTTCGACACCGGGCCGCAGGGCTACCAGGGCGACCGGGTCGCGGCACTGGTCGTCGGCTGGGCCACCATGCTCAAACAGGCCAACGGCGACACCTGGGACCAGACCATGCTCGACGGCGTCAATGCCGAGAACAGCTTCCGGGCCGCGCGCAACTTCGAGATATCGCTCTGGCTGATTGCCTCCAAGACCGGCCCCGACGGCCAGCCGCTGCTGTTGGCCACCGAGATCAGCGAGCGCGGGCGCAACCTCGTGGCCGACCGCGAACTGTCCAAGGTGGTGGCGCGGCTCGACCTGCTGGCCGCCCAGGCCGACGAGAAGTACCGGCGCGCGGCGCTCGATTTCGGGCAGAACTGGGTCATGGGCGTCGTGATGCCCTTCTTCACGCTCATTCCCCGGTAGCGATTGCGGACACTCCCTCAGAAACATATTTCCGAAATTGTGGTTTGCGGTAATATATTTCCGTGAACAAGCAGGAACTCATCACCGCCCTGGCAGCCCGGCGCGAAGCCGCGGGCCTCGGCAACGCAGAGATCGCGCAGCGCTCCGGCCTCACCGAACGTTCGGTGCGCAATGCGCTGAGCCTGAAGGGAAATCCGCAGATGTCCTCGCTGCTGGCGCTGGTGGATGCCTTGGGGCTCGAGCTGCAGCTCGCGCCCAAGGGCTTCGGCGAACGCGCGGACACCGAGCCCGGCTATCGCCCGG
The DNA here is from genome assembly GCF_056398445.1 of Variovorax sp. 01T439_2. Classification (NCBI taxonomy): domain Bacteria; kingdom Pseudomonadati; phylum Pseudomonadota; class Betaproteobacteria; order Burkholderiales; family Comamonadaceae; genus Variovorax; species Variovorax sp. 01T439_2. The sequence goes on along the minus strand of NZ_JBFTPJ010000037.1, from coordinate 2,144 downwards.
TGCCCACGCGCATCGGCAACGCCGTCGGCGCTGCGGCGGTGCCGCCGGCTCCGGCGTCCGGGCCGCGTTCGAAAAAGCCTTCGCCATGAACGTCAAGATCCTCGAGATCTCGCTCGGCGCGCGCCGCTTCGGCAAGCTGTTCCAGTACGCGGACCTCTGCCGCTTCGTGGCGGAGCCCGAACTGGTGGCCGCGCCGCCGCCCGAGGTGCTGTCGCTGTCGATGGTGGCCAGCGATCCTTCCGCGCAGTCGGCACTGTGGAGCGACGTCAAGAACCCGCTCTTCAACGCACAGGGCGGTCAGCTGCCGCGCTTCTTCCAGAACCTGCTGCCCGAAGGCGTCCTGCGCAGCCACATCGCGCAGCTGCGCGGCTGCCGCGAGAACGACCATTTCGAGCTGCTTGCGGCCTGCGGCGGCGACCTGCCCGGCGCGGTGAGCGCGCGGCCGGTCTCGGTCGACCGCGGCACCTTGCAGCGGCTCATCACCCAGGACCAGGACGCGCTCGAGATGTCGGTGGTCGAGCTGCCAATGCCGCAGGGCATCTCGGTGTCGGGCGTGCAGCCCAAGCTCGGCCTGCGCCGGCAAGGCGGGCGCTACGTGGCCCGCACCCGCGCCGGCGCGAGCACGCGCGTGATCGCCAAGCTGCCGCTGGCCGGGCGGCCCCACATGCCGCAGCTGGAAATGCTCTCGCTGCAGATGGCGGGTGCGGCCGGCGTCGAGGTCTGCCATGCCGAACTCGCGCCGCTCTCGGCCATTGCGGCCGAGCACAGCTACGCGCTGCCCGACGAGCCCGACTTCCTTGCCGTGACGCGCTTCGACCGCGAAGGCGCGCGCCGCATCCATTTCGAGGATTTCGCGCAGGTGCTTGCGGTCGACCCGATGCACAAGTACAGCGCCAGCTACCTCGACATGGCGCTGGCGATGCGCGCCTTTCCATCGCTCGGCGAGGAAGCGGTGCTCGAACTCGTGCGGCGCCTTGCGGTGAACGACCTGCTCGGCAACCCCGACGCGCATCTGAAGAACTTTGGCGTGCTGTACCCCGACGGCATCGCGCCGCGGCTGGCGCCGGCCTACGACATCGTGGCCTATGCGGCGCTGCAGGGCGTCGACGGCCATGCGCTGCCTCTTCTGCCCGCAACGCCTGGCGAAGCCGCGCCCAGGCGCAGCGCCCTGTTCACGCCCGCCAGCGTGCGCGCCTTCTGCTTCTCGGCCGGGCTGCACGAGCCGCTGGTGCGGCGCACCGTGGCCGACACGGCGCGGCTCGCGCGCAGCCGCTGGCCCGCGATGATCGAGGCATCGGCGCTGCCCGCCGCGTGGAAGAAACGGCTGCAGCAGCGCTTGCAGGCACATCCCTTGCTGCAGGGGATGGCGCGGCGCGGCAAATAGAAAAGCCCGCCCCCTAGAATGATCCGGCCCTTCACTCCTCCACCCTTTCGAGGCAGCAGCAACTCATGAGCTCCATCAATTTCATCGGCGGCGAAAAAGGCGGTGTCGGCAAGTCGGTCACGGCGCGCGTGCTGGCGCAGTACTTCATCGACCACAGCAAGCCCTTCACGGGCTTCGATACCGACCGCTCGCACAGCTCGTTCACGCGCTTCTACGAAGGCTTTGCCTCGCCCATCGTGGTCGACAGCTTCGAGGGCCTGGACACCGTGGTGAACGGCTTCGAGACGAATCCGCAGCAAAGCGTCATCGTCGACCTGGCGGCCCAGACGCTCGCGCCGCTGTCGCGCTGGATCAAGGAATCGGACCTGTTCGACGTGTTCGACGAGTTGGGCGTGGCCGTCAACTTCTGGCACGTGCTGGACGACGGCAAGGACTCCACCGACCTGCTCGGCACGCTGATCGACACCTTCGGCAACCGGCCCAACTACATCGTGGTGCAGAACTACGGCCGCGGCAGCGACTTCGGCATGCTGCTGGCGTCGCAGTCGCTTTCCAAGGCCACCGCGAACGGCGCCCGGGTGATCACGCTGCCGCGCCTGCATGAGGCGAGCATGCGCAAGATCGATGCGCAGAACACCAGTTTCTGGAAGGCCGTGAACGACCGCGAAGGGCCGCATGCGCTGGGCCTGCTGGAGCGCCAGCGCGTGAAGTCCTGGCTGGCGACCGCCTACGCGGCCTTCGACACCCTGCCGCTCTAGCT
>NZ_JBFTPJ010000036.1:0-13832 GCF_056398445.1 Variovorax sp. 01T439_2 | reverse complement strand
GCTCGATGTCGGTGGTGCCGATCAGCGTGAACTCGTCCTGGTAGGGAATCGCGAAGATGATCCGCTTGTCGGGGTTCTGGAAGATGTAGGCGTGGTCGTGTTCGAACAGGCGCGGCACCACGATGTGGCTGCCCTTGACCAGCCGCAGGTGCCGCGTGGCCAGCGGCTCGCCCTTGGCCGACTGCGCCACGCCGCGCAGGAACGATTCCGCCCACGGCCCCGCGGCATTGACCACGGCGCGGGCGCGCACCGCGCGGATGCCGCCGTCCGCGGCCTCGAGCGTGGCGGTCCAGCCGTCGGCGTCGCGCTGCGCATGCACGCAGCGGGTGCGCGTGAGCACCTCGGCGCCGCGGGCCCTGGCATCGACGGCGTTGAGCACCACGAGCCGCGCATCGTCGACCCAGCCGTCGGAATAGACGAAGCCGCGCTTGAACTGCGGCTTGAGCGGCGCGCCGGCCGCATGGCTGCGCAGGTCGATGCTGCGCGAGCCCGGCAGCACTTCGCGTTTGGCGAGATGGTCGTACAGGAAGAGCCCGATGCGGATCATCCAGGCCGGCCGCATCGACGGGTCGTGCGGCATCACGAAGCGCAGCGGCCACATGATGTGCGGCGCGCTCTTGAGCAGCACTTCGCGCTCCTGCAGCGCCTTGCGCACGAGCGAGAACTCGTAGTACTCCAGGTAGCGCAGGCCGCCGTGGATCAGCTTGGTGGAGGACGACGAGGTGTGTGAGGCGAGATCGTCCTTCTCGCACAGCACCACGCGCCAGCCCCGGCCGGCCAGGTCGCGCGCAATGCCGCAGCCGTTGATGCCGCCGCCGACGATCAGCACGTCGCAATCGGTTGCCGGCGAAGGCGGATTGGAGGAGAAATCGCTCACAGAAGATGGGCCCGTTGGTTCATGACTTTGGTCACGGAAGGGCGCCATTGTATTTTCGCGTCTTTTCATTTGGATTCCTTTTGGCGCGATTTTCCTCCGAGTTTTCCCTTAGTTGGATTCGTTTTCTTTCGTTTTAAAGTGGCGCGGCCTGTACTCTCTGGAGAGTCTTCACGCTTTCCACGACGCCTCTGTGAACTCCAATCCGCGCCAGATCAATCTTCTCGATACCGTGCGCACGCGCGGCTCGGTCACCGTCGAACAGCTGGCCGACATGCTGGGCGTCACGCTGCAGACGGTGCGGCGCGACGTGCAGCGGCTGGCCGACCAGGGGTTGCTCACGCGCTTTCACGGCGGCGTGCGCGTGCCGAGTTCCACCACCGAGAACATCGGCTACCAGCAGCGCGAAACGCTGCATGCAGAAGGCAAGGCGCGCATCGCGCGGCGCGTGGCCGAGCTGGTGCCCAACGACTGTTCGCTGATCCTCAACATCGGCACCACAACCGAGGCCATCGCCAAGGCGCTGCTGCGCCACACGGGTCTGCGCGTGATCACCAACAACCTGAACGTGGCGACGATCCTGAGCGGCAACACCTCGTGCGAGGTGATCGTGGCGGGCGGTTCGGTGCGCCCGCGCGACCGCGCGATCGTGGGCGAGGCGACGATCGATTTCATCCGCCAGTTCAAGGTGGACATCGCGCTGATCGGCGTGTCGAGCATCGAGCCTGACGGGTCGCTGCGCGACTTCGACCTGCGCGAGGTGAAGGTGGCGCAGACCATCATCGCGCAGGCACGCGAGGTGTGGCTGGCCGCGGATGCGAGCAAGTTCAACCGGCCCGCGATGATCCAGCTGGGCACGCTGTCGCAGATCGACCGCCTCTTCACCGACGCGGAGCCGCCGGCGCCTTTTGCCGATCTGCTGCATGCGGCGCAGGTTCGGCTCGAGATTGCGCGCGATTGAGTCAAATGAGAGTTCGTTCTTTTGTTCGTCGCGTGGGGCATTGTTCGGGGCGCGCTCCCGCCGACGGGGTACCTTGCTCCGCGAATGTCCTCCGGCCTGCGGCCTCCCCCTTGATTTCGCTGCGCAAGGCACCCCATCAGCGTGATCGTTGTTCAGCGCGGTGGTTGATCAGCCGCGAACCGACAGCGTGCCCAGGTGCACAGAGCATCGGGTGCTCCCCGCAGCGAAATAAAGGAGGAGGCCGCAGGCCGGGGGACATTCGCGGAGGGGAGTACCCGGTGATCTGTGCACACGCCCTGAACAGCAGCGCCCAGAACAAATGACATGACCCCGAGGACCATTCACGCCATGACCTACCTGCTCGCCCTCGACCAAGGCACCTCCAGCTCCCGCAGCATCGTGTTCGACCGCGAAGGCCGCATCGTCGCCATCGCGCAGAAGGAGCTCACGCAAATCTATCCGCGGCCCGGCTGGGTCGAACACGACCCGATGGAGATCTGGTACAGCCAGCTTGCCACCGCGCGCGACGTGCTCGCCAGGGCCAAGCTCCAGCCCGCGGACATCCACGCCATCGGCATCACCAACCAGCGCGAGACCACCCTGCTGTGGAACCGCAAGACCGGCCAGCCCGTGCACCACGCCATCGTCTGGCAGGACCGGCGCGCCGAGCCGATGTGCGCGCAGCTGCGCGACCAGGGCATGGCCGCCACCATCCAGGAGAAGACCGGGCTCGTCATCGACGCCTATTTTTCCGGCACCAAGCTGCGCTGGCTGCTCGACAACGTGCCCGGCGCACGCGCGCAGGCCGAGCGCGGCGAACTCGCCTTCGGCACCGTTGACAGCTGGCTCATGTGGCAGCTCACCGGCGGCAAGGTGCACGTGACCGACGTGAGCAACGCCTCGCGCACCATGCTCTTCAACGTGCACCGCAACGAATGGGATGCCGACCTGCTCAAGGCGCTCGACATTCCCGCGGCGCTCATGCCCAGCGTGCAGCCGTCGAGCTCGCACTTTGCCGACACCGACGCCGCCCTGCTCGGCCGCGCGCTCCCGATCGGCGGCGTGGCCGGCGACCAGCAGAGCGCCCTCTTCGGCCAGGCCTGCTTTGCGGCCGGCATGGCCAAGAACACCTACGGCACCGGCTGCTTCCTGCTGATGCACACCGGCGGCGAATTCCAGCCCTCGCACAACGGCCTGCTCGTGACCAGCGCCGCGCAGACCAGCGCCACGCCGCAGTACGCGATGGAAGGCAGCGTGTTCGTCGGCGGCGCCGTGGTGCAGTGGCTGCGCGACGGCCTGAAGGCCATCAAGGGCAGCGCGGAAGTGCAGTCGCTCGCCGAAAGCGTGCCCGATGCGGGCGGCGTGATGATGGTGCCGGCCTTCACCGGCCTGGGCGCGCCCTACTGGGACGCCGATGCGCGCGGCACCATCACCGGCCTCACGCGCGGGACCACGGTGGCACACATCGCGCGCGCCGCGCTCGAGAGCATCGCCTACCAGAGCGCCGCGCTGCTGCAGGCCATGAGCCGCGATGCGGTGGCGGCCGGCGGCACGCCCGTCGCTGAACTGCGCGTGGACGGCGGCGCTAGCGTGAACGACCTGCTGATGCAGTTCCAGGCCGACCTGCTGGGCATTCCCGTGGTGCGGCCCGAAGTGATCGAGACCACCGCGCTTGGCGCGGCGTACCTGGCGGGCCTGTCGACCGGCGTCTACAGCGACGCGCGGCAGCTCTCGAAGCTGTGGAAGGTGGAGCGGCGCTTCATGCCGACCATGGGCCGCGCGCAGGCCGAGGAATCGATGGCGCGCTGGGAGCGCGCGGTGCGGCAGGCCACGGCGACCTGAGGCCTGCTACCAGCTCCCGCCTACCAGCCCCACACCAGGCGCCGCGCCACCCAGCCGGTGCCGCCGCCTTCGTGCCGGACCTTGACCCAGTCGCCTCGGCGCTCGAGCGTGCGCAGCACGTCGCCATAGGCCGCCCGCTTCACCACCGGGCTGCGCGTGCTCGGCGACCTGCGCAGCACGGCCACCTTGGCCTTCACCACGTGATGCGGCGTCTTGCTGGTCATCGGGCGGTAGACCCATGCCTTGTCGTTCTCGAAGTCGCTGACCCGCAGCCAATCGCCCTTGCGGCCGATGACGCGGAACGGGTAGCCCTTGCCCACGGTCCAGTGCGCTTCGTAGCGCTGGCCCGGACCGGTGCGCATGTTCAGGGTCTTGGCCGCGGAACTGACCATCTGCCGCTCGGCGGCGAATGCGGACGGCAGCGCCATCCACGAGAGAACGAATGCGAGCAGCAGCGCGGGCAGTCGGCTGGATCTGAACATGGAGGGAGGGTTCCTTTCTATCGGGCTTCACGAAGATGTCCGGCGATGCCGGGCGAGCCCGTCTGGGCCTGCGAGGCGCAATAAGTTCCGTGGGGGATATCCCGCAGTGCCGCAGCAAAGACCCCGTTGCAGCCCGGACACTGGCAGGCAGCGCACACGTCGCGGGGCAAAATGCGCCCGCCCTCTCGTCCTCCGGCTTTGCACGATTGACCACCCTCCACTTCGAAGCGTCCGCCGTCCGGAACGCCTCGCACCCCCTGCTCGCCTGCGGCGCGGTCGGTGCCACGCTGCTGGCATTCATCGTGCTGGGCCACGACGGCCGGCGGATCGCGCAGCTCGCGGTGCTCGCCGCGCCGATGGTGCTGTGGCTCGCGTGGCCGCTGCGCAGCGCACGGCTGCGGCGCCTGCGCGCGGCGCTCGTCTGGCTCTGGGTGATGGGCTTCGCGCTCGACGGCGTGGCGCGCGCCTACCTGCTCGACACCTACCAGGCCGCGCCTGACGGCGCCATGGTGCTGGGCGCCGCGGCCAACACCAGCGTGCGCGAAAGCACCGAATACCTGAGGATGCACTGGCGGTCCGCCGTCGTCTGGTCGGCGGCGCTGGCGGGGGCCGCGGTGCTCGCGGGCATGTTCGTGCGGCGCGGTGCGGCGGCGGTTTCAGCTTCGGCGGCGCCGGGCCTGCGCCCGCGCCTTCCGTTCTGGCCGAGGTCGCTGGTGCTCATGGTGCTGCTTCTCGCCTGCCTGGCCTATGCGAGCAAGCCGTGGCGCCGGCTGCATCCCGCGCTGTTCTGGTCCCAGTGGTCGCATTCGGTCCACGCGCTGCGCGCCGCATGGGCCGACCAGCAGCAGGTGCGCGACCGCATGATGGCGCAGGCCAAGGCGATCGCGCCCGTGCCGCTGGAGGCCGGCCCGTCGACGGTGGTGCTGGTCATCACCGACAGCATCAACCGCGACAACATGGCGCTCTACGGCTACGGCCGTCCCACCACGCCGCGGCTGCTGGCGCACAAGGCGCAGGCCGGCGACCAGATGGCCGTGCTGCGCCACGCGTGGTCGGCGGATGCGAGCACCCTGCCCGCGCTGCGCAACCTGTTCCACTTCGGCTTGCCCCACACGGAGAACGGCGAGAACCCGCCGCACCTGCTGGCGCTGGCACGCGCCGCGGGCTACAAGGTCTGGTGGATCAGCAACCATGACGACCTGGCCATCGAGCAGCAGCATGCGCGCTTCGCCGATGTGGTGGACATGGTGAACCGCACGCCCGGCCGCGCCAGCGCCTCGCTGGACGGCGAGATCCTCGACTGCGTGCAGGAGGCGCTGCAGGATGCGGGCACCGACCRCAAGCTGATCGTGGTGCACCTGATGGGCGCGCACCCGCACTACAGCCTGCGCTTTCCCGAGAACGCCAATCCCTTCGACGACGACGTGGATGCGGTCGAGACCGGCCTGGTGAAGAACGGCCGGTCGGCCTGGGTGCGCCGCTTTCGGCAGGAGTACGACGCCGCGCTGCTGTACCACGACTTCGTGGTGTCCGAGCTTTTGCAGCAGACGCGCAGCGCGGGCAACCCGCATGACTATCGCGCCTGGATCTACCTGTCGGACCACGGCCAGGAAGTGGGCCATGGCAGCGACCGTGCGGGCCACAGCCCCTCGACCGCTTCGGGCTACCGCATTCCGGCGGTGATCTGGCGCAACCGGCAGCCGCTGCCGGACGGCGCCGCGCAGCAGCAGCCCTTTCGCGCCGACTGGACGGCCTGGACGCTGATGGACCTGCTCAAGATCCAGTGGCGCGGCCAGGTGCCCGAGCGCAACGTGCTGGACCCGGCCTACCGCTGGCAGCCTCCGAAGATCCCGGTGGCCGTCGAGTCGTTCTCGCGCTGACGAAGGGCCGCCGGGGCTGCCTGCTCAGTGCGCCGGAACCAGGAAGTCCTGGCTGATGCGCCCGCCGAGCTCGTTCACCCGGTCGAGGAACTGCGTGAGGTAGGCATGCAGCCCGGTCGCAAGGATTTCATCGACGCGCGCGTACTGCAGGTCGGCCAGCAGCTTGCCGGCGCGGCGCTGGGTTTCGGCGCTCTGCTCGTTCTGCACCTTGGCGAGGTTGTTCACCACTTCGACCAGGCTCGCATGCAGCGAACGCGGCATGTCGGCGCGAAGAATGAGCAGCTCGGCCACGCGCTCGGGCTTGATCACGTCGCGGTACACCTTGCGGTACACCTCGAAGGCCGAGACGCTGCGCAGGATCGCGCTCCAGTGATAGAAGTCGTACTCCTGGTCTTCTTCCGTGGCGGTGCCGAAGAACTCGCTGTTGAGTGCGTGGAACTTSACGTCSASCAGCCGCGCGGTGTTGTCGGCGCGCTCCAGAAAGGTGCCAAGGCGCGAGAAGTAGAACGCCTCGTCCTGCAGCATGGTGCCGAGCGTGACGCCACGCGACAGGTGCGAGCGGAACTTGACCCATTCGAAGAACTGGGCCGGGTCGCGCTCGAAATCGCCGGCGCGCAGCATGCGGTTGACCTCGAGCCAGGTGGTGTTCTGGGTTTCCCAGGCTTCGGTGGTGAGTGCGCCGCGAACCGCCCGCGCGTTCTCGCGCGCGGCCTTGAGGCAGGAAAGGATGGAAGACGGATTGCTCTCGTCCTTGACCATGAACTCCATCACGTCGTGCGGCGTGATCTGCTCGTACTTCTTGTTGTACGAGGGCAGCAGCTCGCTGATGGACAGCACGCCCTGCCAGCCGTACTTGGCCACTTCGGCCGACTGGGGCAGCAGCGAGGTCTGGTAGTTGACGTCGAGCATGCGGGCGGTGTTCTCCGCGCGCTCGGTGTAGCGGGACATCCAGTAAAGGTGATCGGCGGTGCGTGACAGCATCTTTTGTGCTCCTACGATTGGCTTTGCGACTGTGCCGCCTTGTTGGGCCTGGGCGCGCGGTCGGCTTCGAGGATCCAGGTGTCCTTGGTGCCGCCGCCCTGCGATGAATTGACCACCAGCGAGCCCTCCTTGAGCGCCACGCGCGTGAGGCCGCCGGGCACCATCTGCACCTCGCTGCCCGAAAGCACGAAGGGGCGCAGGTCGATGTGGCGCGGCGCAATGCCGGCATCGACGAAGGTCGGCGATGTCGACAGGCTCAGCGTGGGCTGCGCGATGTAGCCATCGGGCTTGGCGATGACGGCCTTCTTGAAGTCCTCGATCTCGGCCTGCGTGGCGGCCGGGCCGATCAGCATGCCGTAGCCGCCGGCGCCGTGCACCTCCTTCACGACCAGGTCCTTCATGTTGTCGAGCGTGTACTGCAGTTCGTCCTTGTTGCGGCACATGTAGGTGGGCACGTTCTTCAGGATCGGCTTTTCGCCGAGGTAGAACTCGACCATCTTGGGCACGTAGGGGTAGATCGACTTGTCGTCGGCCACGCCGGTGCCCACCGCATTGCAGATGACGACGTTGCCTTCGCGGTAGGCGCGCATCAGGCCCGCGCAGCCGAGCGTGGAGGTGGGGCGGAAGACCTCCGGGTCGAGGAAGTCGTCGTCGACGCGGCGGTAGATCACGTCCACGCGCCGCGGCCCGCGCGTGGTGCGCATGTAGACGAAGTTGTCCTTCACGAACAGGTCCTGCCCCTCGACCAGTTCCACGCCCATCTGCTGGGCGAGGAAGGCGTGCTCGAAGTAGGCGCTGTTGTACATGCCGGGCGTGAGCACCACCACCGTGGGCTCGGCCGTGGCGGGCGGCGCGCTGGCGCGCAGCGTCTCCAGCAGCAGGTCGGGGTAGTGCGCCACGGGCGCGATGCGGTTCTGGTTGAACAGCTCGGGGAAGAGCCGCATCATCATCTTGCGGTTCTCCAGCATGTAGCTCACGCCGCTGGGCACGCGCAGGTTGTCCTCGAGCACGTAGTACTCGCCGTTGCCCTGGGCATCGGGGGCGCGCACGATGTCGATGCCCGAGATGTTGGAGTACACGTTGTGCGGCACGTTGACGCCCATCATCTCGGGGCGGAACTGCGCGTTGTTCAGGATCTGCTCGGCCGGAATGATGCCGGCCTTGATGATTTCCTGGTCGTGGTAGACGTCATGCAGGAAGCGGTTGAGCGCCGTCACGCGCTGCACCAGCCCCTTTTCCATGCTCTCCCACTCGTGGGCCGGAATGATGCGCGGCAGCAGGTCGAACGGTATGAGCCGCTCGGTGCCGGAACCGTCCTCGTCCTTGGCGCCGTACACCGCAAAGGTGATGCCGACCCGGCGGAAGATCATTTCCGCCTCTTCGCGCCGCGATCGCATCACCTCGCCGGGTTGCTTCGCAAGCCATTGGTCGTAGCGCTTGTAGTGCTGTCGGATTGCAGCCCCCGCATAGGGCAACTGCTCATACATCTCGTCGAATTTGTGCATGGAACGACCAATCTCCTTGAGCCATAGCTTAGCAAGTTCGAGGCCAGTGAAAGCCCTATGTTGAGGCGAAACACCGCGCCGCCGCCCGCTTTCACGGCAGGCGGTGGTGCCAATACCGGGCATTGCGCTCCCGTTCGCAGCCGACTTCGCCCGGTTCCCGGCTGCGCCACAGCACGGCGCCGCAAGGCACGCTCTCGACCAGCTTCACGCCCTGCGCGGCATAGCGCTCGACCACTTCCGGGGCCGGATGGCCGAAACGGTTGCGGTAGCCCGCCTGGACCAGCGCGATGCGCGGGCGCACCGCCTCGAGGAACGCGGCGCTCGACGAGCTCTTGCTGCCGTGGTGCGGCGCGAGCAGCACGTCGGCGCGCAGGTCGGCCGCGCGCGACACCAGCGCCGCCTCCTGCAGGCGCTCGATGTCGCCGGCCAGCAGCACCGTGGCGCCGCCGTTGGCGATGCGCAGCACGCAAGAAATGGCATTGGGCTTGGTGAACGACAGGTAGTCGCCCGCTGCCGGATGGAGGATCTCGAAATCCACGCCGTCCCAGCTCCAGCGCTGCCCCGCCTCGCAGCGCCGGGCCGGGCGCACCGACTGCAGCGGGTGCGTGGCCTCGATCGAGCTCAACAGCGCCGCCTGCGGCTGCATCGCGAGCACCGCGGGCGCGCCGCCGGTGTGGTCGCTGTCGCGGTGGCTCAGCACCAGCATGTCCAGCCGCTCGTCGAAGGCGCGCAGCAGCGGCACGAGCACGCGGTGGCCGGCGTCGCTCTCGAGGCTGTAGCGCGGACCCGCGTCGTACAGCAGGCTGTGCGTTGCGGTGCGCACGAGGATCGCGTTGCCCTGCCCGATGTCCGCGGCCAGCAGCTCGAACTGCCCCGCGGCCGGCCGGGGCGCGTGCCAGAGCAGCACCGGCAAGAGGAGCGGCAGGCCCAGCGTGCGCAGCGACCACGGCAGCCGCATCGCAAGCAGAACGCCGCCCGCCACGCCGCAGGCCGCCATCCACACGGGCGGCGCCGCCATCGAGAGCGTGGCGTACGGCAGTGCGGCCAGCCAGCGCAGCAGCAGGGCCAGCGCCTGCACGGCCCAGGCGGCAAGCTCCCATAGCGGCGGCGCCACGGCCCCCAGCATCGCCAGCGGCGTGACCACCAGCGTGACCCAGGGGATCGCCACCGCATTGGCCAGCAGCCCCACCACCGACACCTGCTGGAAAAGCAGCAGGCTCAATGGCGTCAGCGCCAGCGTGATCACCCACTGCTCGCGGAAGAAGGCCAGCAGCCGGGCCGACCGGCCCGCCGCCTCCTCGGCCGGCCGCATGAAGCCGGTCGCGAACAGGATGCCGACCGCCACGAAGCTGAGCCAGAAGCCGGCCTGCATCAGCGCCCACGGGTCGACGGCCACCACCACCGCCGCGATCAGCAGCCAGACATGGGGCCATGGCCAGCGCCGCCCCGTGAGCCGCAGCAGCGCCGCGGTCGCGAGCATCCACACCGTGCGCTGCGAAGGCACGCCCCAGCCGCTGAAAAGCGCATAGAGCCCGGCCAGCAGCACGCCGCCGGCCAGCGCGGCCTGCGGCGCGGGAACGCGAAGCATCAGCCGGCCGCTGCGCCGCCACAGCGCACCCACCGCATGCGCGGCAAGCCAGGCGAACATGGTGATGTGCAGCCCCGAGATCGACATCAGGTGGGCCACGCCGGTGGCGCGGAACACATCCCAGTCGCTGCGGTCGATGGCGCCCTGGTCGCCGGTCACGAGTGCGGCGATGACGCCGGCCTGCCGCGCGTCGGCCACGCGCTCGAACACCGCATCGCGCACCGCCTCCCGCGCACGCTCGATCGGATGCAGCCATGTGGATTGCAGGTGTGCCGGCGCGGCATCGCGGGCGCCGGTTCGCACATAGCCGCTGGCATGCACGCCCTGCTCCCAGAGCCACAGTTCGCTGTCGAAGCCGTGCGGATTGAGATTGCCGTGCGACGCCTTGAGCCGCACCGTGAGGCGCCAGCGCTCGCCCGCATGCAGCGCGGCCGCGTCGCCGGCCGTGGCTCGGCCTTCCGTCGCGCGCCCCCAGAGAGAGCTGTCCTCGCGGTACCAGCCGAGCGCGATGCGCGCCGGAACGCGTGGCGCAGCCCCGGCGCGCCCATCCGCCCAGCGCGCCGACTCCACATCGAGCCGAAAGCGCGTGCCGCCCTCGTTGCGCTGGGGCATCTGCGCGACCACGCCCACCACCTGCAGGTCGCGGCCTTCGAGGGCCGGGTCGAGCGCGCCCGCTGCGTAGACCGCCGCGCGCCAGCCCGCGAGCCCGCCGGCGGCAAGCGCACCGCAGGCCAGCGCAAGGGCCATCGCAAGCCCTGCTGGCATGCGAAGGTGCCATCGCCATCGGCGCGACAGTGCCGCCAGCCCCGCAAGGCCCGCGAAGAGCAGCGCCGCATAGGCACCCGCGCTCCACAGCCGCGGCTGCTGCAGTTGCAAGGCCGCGCCGAGCAGCGATCCGCCCAGCGCAGCAAAGGCCCACGACGCCGCCGCGGCGCCCGCCGAAGCGCGTGCCGGCCTCACCGGCCAACTCCAGAACACATGATGCAAACCCCCCCCATGCTCGCGCTCAGTGGCGCGTTAATTGCTTTGCTTCTGGGCTAGTATGCGTCTCACAAGAGACATCTTTTCGATGCAATCTCGCAGTACTGCACACAAAACGCATGTCCATTCACGCCGCACTCCACCACGTCACCCACTACAAATACGACCGCCTGGTGCAGTTGGGCCCGCAGGTCGTGCGCTTGCGCCCCGCGCCGCACTGCCGCAGCAACGTCATCTCGTATTCGCTGCAGGTCGAGCCGGCCGAGCACTTCGTCAACTGGATGCAGGACCCGTTCGCCAACTACCAGGCGCGGCTCGTGTTTCCCGAGAAGACGCGCGAATTCAAGGTCACGGTCGACCTGGTCGTCGAGATGGCGGTCTACAACCCCTTCGACTTCTTCCTCGAACCGCAGGCTGAGAACTTCCCGTTCAAGTACACCGCCTCGCAGGCCGAGGAACTCGCGCCCTATCTCGTCACAGAAGAAGCCACGCCGCTGCTGGCGGCTTACCTCGACAAGATCGAGCGCAAGGAACAGCGCACCATCGACTTCCTGGTCGGCCTCAACCAGCAGGTGCAGCAGGACGTCAACTACCTGATCCGCATGGAGCCCGGCGTGCAGACGCCGGAAGAAACGCTCACCAGCGGCAGCGGCTCCTGCCGCGACTCGGGCTGGCTGCTGGTGCAGCTGCTGCGCCATTGCGGCCTGGCGGCGCGCTTCGTCTCGGGCTACCTGATCCAGCTCACGCCCGACGTCAAGGCGCTCGACGGCCCGAGCGGCACCACGGTCGACTTCACCGACCTGCACGCCTGGTGCGAGGTCTTCCTGCCCGGCGCGGGCTGGATCGGCCTGGATGCCACCTCGGGCCTTTTGGCCGGCGAAGGCCACATCCCGCTCGCCTGCACGCCCACGCCTTCGAGCGCCGCGCCCATCGAAGGCGGGGTGGACGAAGCCGAGGTCGACTTCGGCCATGAGATGAAGGTCACGCGCATCTACGAATCGCCGCGCGTGACCAAGCCCTACACCGAGGAGCAGTGGGCCGAGGTGCTCGCGCTCGGCGACGCGGTCGATGCGCGGCTGAAAGCCGGCGACGTGCGCCTCACGATGGGCGGCGAGCCCACCTACGTGGCCACCAGCGACCGCGACGCGCCCGAGTGGAACACCGATGCGCTCGGCCCCACCAAGCGCGGCTATGCCACCGAGCTCGTGCACAAGCTGCGCGCCGAATACGGCCAGGGCGGCTTCCTGCACTTCGGCCAGGGCAAGTGGTACCCGGGCGAGCAATTGCCGCGCTGGGCGCTGTCGATCTTCTGGCGCGCCGACGGCCAGACGCTCTGGCACGACCCCGAACTCTTCGCCGACGAGCGCGTGCCCACGCACTACACGAGCGAAGACGCGCGCCGCTTCACCACCGTGCTGGCGCACAAGCTCGGCATCACCGAACGCTACGTCCAGCCCGGCTACGAAGACGTCTACTACTACCTCTGGCGCGAACGCCGCCTGCCGGTCAACGTCGACCCCTTCGAGTCGAAGCTCGACGACGAGCTCGAGCGCGTTCGCCTGCGCCGCGTGTTCACGCAGAAGCTCGACGCGGTCATCGGCTACATGCTGCCGCTGGAACCCGCCAACGCCGATGCCGACGCGCCCGCGCTCGAAGGCCCGGGCTGGAAGACCGGCCCCTGGTTCCTGCGCGACGACCGGCTCTACCTGATCCCGGGCGATTCGCCGATGGGCTACCGCCTGCCGCTCGATTCGCAGCCCTGGGCCAGCAAGGGCGACTACCCCTACTTGGTCGAGCGCGACCCCACCGCGCCGCGCGCCGCGCTGCCGAGTTCGGCCGACTACCGCGCGCGCTATGCCGTGCCGGCCGGCGGCGCAGCGGGCGCCGACCTGGGCGCCGTACCCTATGCCTTCGGTGCGCCGCCGGTGGTGCCTGCGGCCCTGCGCATGCAGGCGCCGGGCGAGGCAGCCGCCGCAGGCACGGCCGCGAGCGGCGATGCCACCGCAGCCGACGACGCAGCCGCAGCCACCCGTTCTTCCGCCACGCCGTCCACGCGCCAGCCGGTGCGCGGCGAATCGGCCCACTGGGTCACGCGCACCGCGCTGTGCGTCGAAGTGCGCGATCCGCGCCGCGCCAATGGCCCCGCGGCCGAGAAAAAGGGCAGCGCCTCGGGCGTGCTCTATGTCTTCATGCCGCCGCTCGCGCGCCTGGAGGACTACCTGGACCTGGTCGCGGCCGTCGAAGCCACCGCGCAGCAGCTCGGYATGCGCATCGTGATGGAAGGCTATCCGCCGCCRCGCGAYCCGCGCCTGAAGATGCTGGCCGTCACGCCCGACCCGGGCGTGATCGAAGTCAACATCCATCCGGCCCACAACTGGAAGGAACTGGTCGCCCACACCGAGTTCCTCTACAACGCCGCGTTCGAGACCCGCCTCTCGGCCGAGAAGTTCATGACCGACGGGCGCCACACCGGCACCGGCGGCGGCAACCACTTCGTGATGGGCGGCGCCACGCCGGCGGACAGCCCGTTCCTGCGCCGGCCCGAGCTGCTCGCGAGCCTCTTGCTCTACTGGCACAACCACCCTTCGCTGAGCTACCTGTTCTCGGGCATGTTCATCGGCCCGACCAGCCAGGCGCCGCGCGTGGACGAGGCGCGCAACGACCAGGTCTACGAACTCGAAATTGCCCTGAAGGAAATCGCCAGGAGCCGCGAGGTCCACGGCCAGAACATGCCGGCC
>NZ_JBFTPJ010000035.1:0-13885 GCF_056398445.1 Variovorax sp. 01T439_2 | reverse complement strand
CGCGTGAGCGAAACGCGCCCCGTGCGGCCCGACACGCCGCGCGCCCACCGCCGCGTGGACGCCGAGCGCGCGGTGCGCTGGCTCGGCCGCAGCGCGGGTGTGCGCGCCAGCATCCTGCGCATCCCGGGCATCTATGCGCCCGACCGCGAGGGCGGCACGCCGCGCCAGCGGCTCGCGCGCGGCACACCGGTGCTGCGGCGCGAGGACGACGTGTTCACCAGCCACATCCATGCCGACGATCTCGCGCGGGCCTGCGTGGCGGCGCTGTTCCGCGGCCGGCCGCAGCGCATCGTGCATGCCTCGGACGACACCGAGCTGCGCATGGGCGACTACATCGACCTGGCGGCCGACCTGTACGGCATGCCGCGCCCGCCGCGCGTGGCCCGCGAGGAAGCCCAGCGCCAACTGCCCTTGCAGCTGCTGAGCTTCATGGGCGAATCGCGCCGGCTCGACAACACGCGGCTCAAGCGCGAACTGCGCGTTCGGCTCGTGCACCCGACGGTGCACACCGGCTTGCGCGAAGAAGCAGCAGCAGCCTGAAGCCGTGCCGGACCTGCCCGCGAAGGCTTTTCATTTCGTCGATGCCGCCAACTGGCCGGCGGTGCGGCAGCAGGGGCTGTGCAGCACCGACGAGCTGCTGCGGCGCGGCGCCTTCGGACCTGAAGTCGAAGCCTCGGTGCGCGCGAACCGCCCCGAGGGCGTCACGCTGCCCGGCGGCCGCTACATCCGCGACCAGCGTCCCATGCCGCCCGGAGCACTGGCACGCTGCCTCGATCCCGGCCTGGCGCCGGCCGACTGGTATGCGCTGCTCAACGGCTGCGTGTTCTTCTGGCTGGACCCCGAAAGGGGGCAGCGCCATCGCGCCGCCCTGCGCGGCCGGCCGCAGGTGCTGCTGACCTTCGATGCGCAGGCGCTGGCGGCCGTCTACGAGGCTGTCGCGTACGTTACGCCATTCAACATCGGAAGCGCCCTGCGCAAGGCCGCGCCGCGGGGGCTGCGAACGCTGGTGCCGCTCAAGCAATGGCAGGCGAAGGGATGGGCATCGGAGGCGCTGCCGGGGCAGGCGGTGCGGGCTGCGAGCCATCGGCCGGCCGAGCTGGTGCTGCGCGCGGCGGCCGTGCCGGACGCGATGCACCATGTCACGGCGACCGAAATGATCGGGGCTGCGTGAGGGCAGGCAGGAAAAAGGGGGAGGGGGTGGTGCCCGGGGCCGGAATCGAACCGGCACACCTTTCGGTGGGGGATTTTGAGTCCCCTGCGTCTACCAATTTCACCACCCGGGCACATCCGGAAGGAAGCCCAAAATTATGGCACAGTGGCTGCCATGAATTATCCGACGATCGAAGACGCCATCGGCAAGACCCCCCTGGTGGCACTGCAACGCATCGATGCGGCCGAAAACGCCAGGCGCGGCAATGTCATCCTCGGCAAGCTGGAAGGCAACAATCCCGCGGGCTCGGTGAAGGATCGTCCTGCGCTTTCGATGATCAAGCGCGCCGAGGAGCGCGGCGAGATCAAGCCCGGCGACACGCTGATCGAAGCCACCTCGGGCAACACCGGCATCGCGCTGGCCATGGCCGCGGCCATCAAGGGCTACCGCATGGTGCTGATCATGCCGGAGGACCTGTCCGTCGAGCGCGCCCAGACCATGAAGGCCTTCGGCGCCGAGCTGGTGCTCACGCCCAAGAGCGGCGGCATGGAATACGCGCGCGACCTGGCCGAGCAGATGGTGGCGCAGGGCAAGGGCCGGGTGCTCGACCAGTTCGCCAACGCCGACAACCCGCGCATCCACTACGAGACCACCGGCCCCGAGATCTGGACCGACACCAAGGGCAAGATCACGCATTTCGTGAGCGCCATGGGCACCACCGGCACCATCACCGGCGTCTCGCGCTTCCTGAAGGAAAAGAACCCCGCGGTGCGCATCATCGGCGCGCAGCCGGCCGAAGGCTCGCGCATCCCGGGCATCCGCAAGTGGCCGGCCGAATACCTGCCCAAGATCTACGACCCGAGCCGGGTCGACGAAGAAATCAGCGTGAGCCAGGACAACGCCGAGGAGATGTGCCGGCGCCTCGCGCGCGAGGAGGGCATCTTCGGCGGCATCTCCGCGGCCGGCGCGCTCTGGGTGGCGCTCGAGGTTGCCAAGACGGTCGAGAACGCGACCATCGTGTTCGTGGTATGCGACCGCGGCGACCGGTACCTGTCGACCGGCGTCTTTCCCGCCTGACCGAAGCCATGGCCCATCCCAAGTTCTGCCAGGCCTGCGCCACGCCGCTCGAATGGATCGCCCTGATGGAAGACGGCGGTCCCAAGGAGCGCCTGCGCTGCCCCTCCTGCGGCCACACGCACTGGAACAACCCCACGCCCGTGCTCGCGGCCATCGTCGAGTACCGCGGCCAGGTGCTGCTGGCGCGAAACGCCGCCTGGCCGGTGAAGATGTATGCGCTGATCACCGGCTTCATGGAAGCCGGCGAAACGCCCGAGGAAGGCATTGCGCGCGAGGTCAAGGAAGAAACCAACCTCGACGTGAGCGCGACCCAACTCGTGGGCGCGTACGACTTCCAGCGCATGAACCAGATCATCATCGCCTACCACGTGGTGGCCGATGGCGAGGTCAAGCTTTCGCCCGAGCTGCTGGACTACCGCCTCTACGACCTGCCCGACCTCAAGTGCTGGCCCGCGGGCACCGGCTATGCGCTGGCCGACTGGCTGCGCACGCGGGGGCACGAGCCGGTGTTCTTTACCGCAGCGGAAAACGAGGAACGGCGGCGCGGCCTGAACCTGCCGCCCGAGGAGCCGAAGCATGCAGGTTGACCGCGAACTCGACACGCGGGGCCTGAACTGCCCGCTGCCCATTCTCAAGGCCAAGAAATCGCTCAACGACATGGCGAGCGGCCAGCTGCTGAAGGTGGTGTCGACCGACCCGGGATCGCTGCGCGACTTCCAGGCCTTTGCGCGGCAGACCGGCAACGAGCTGGTCGAGCAGCAGACCATCGGCAGCGACTTCATCCACGTGCTGAAGAGGCGCTGAGCGCCGGAAAAGAAAAGGGCCCCGTCGGGGGCCCTTTTTCTTCAGAGCTCCAGGCTCTTGAGGTATTCGCGGAACTGCCCGCCGACTTCGGGGTGCGCGAGCGCAAGCTCCACCGAGGCTTGCAGGAAGCCTTCCTTGCTGCCGCAGTCGTAGCGCGTGCCCTTGTAGGCATAGGCGTAGACCGCTTCCTTCTTCATCAGCGCCGCGATGCCGTCGGTGAGCTGGATCTCGCCGCCCGCGCCCTTGGGCTGGTTGCGGATCTCGTCGAACACGCCGGGCGTGAGGATGTAGCGGCCCGCCACGCCAAGGCGCGACGGTGCCTTGTCCGGCGAGGGCTTCTCGATCATGCGATCGACCTTCACGAGGTCGTCGCCGATCGATTCGCCCGCCACGATGCCGTAGCGCTTGACGTGTTCGAGCGGCACTTCCTGCACCGCKAGCACCGAAGCACCGAGCTTGCCGAAGGCGGCCGTCATCTGCGCGAGCACCGGTGCGCCGCCCACAGGGCCGACCATCAGGTCGTCGGCCAGCAGCACGGCGAAGGGTTCGTTGCCCACCAAGTGTTCGGCGCACAGCACCGCATGGCCGAGCCCCAGCATGCGCGGCTGGCGCACGTAGGAGCAGGTCATGTCGTCGGGCATGACCGAGCGCGCGATGTTGAGCAGTTCGAGCTTGCCGCTGGCCTCGAGCTGGCTCTCGAGTTCGTAGGCGGTGTCGTAGTGGTCTTCGATGGCACGTTTGTTTCGGCCAGTTACGAAAATCATGTCGCGAATGCCCGCCGCGTAGGCTTCCTCAACCGCGTACTGGATGAGTGGCTTGTCGACAACCGGCAGCATTTCCTTGGGCTGCGCCTTGGTGGCGGGCAGAAAGCGGGTGCCGAAACCTGCAACAGGAAATACGGCCTTGCGGATGCGTGTCGAGGGAGTGGGCATGGACAATTTGGGCGTCTGTTCGTTCAGTTGAAGAAGAAGGTTCGATGGATCAACGGCGGCACGGAAAGGCCGTCGTTGCCATGCTAAACCTTGCCCAGGCCCGCGTGTGTCAGCCGAGACGCACAAGCTGGTCGCGAAGACGCTCCAACATGGTGCTGAAATCGGCCAGGCGCTTGCGCTCCTGCTCGATCACGGCCGGCGGTGCCTTGGCCACGAAGGCTTCATTGCCGAGCTTGCCGTTCACCTTGAGGATCTCGCCCTCGATGCGGGCGATTTCCTTGCCGATGCGCGCGCGCTCGGCGGCCTTGTCGATCTCCATGTGCAGGCACAGGCGCGCCGTGCCGACCACGGCCACGGGCGCCGCTTCGGCCGCCGCCGACCAGGAAGCCTCGTCGTCGAAGACCTTCACTTCCTTGAGCTTGGCCAGTGCCTGCAGCACCGGCGCCGCGTCGCGCAGGAAGGCCGCGCCCTCGGCATCGTCGGCCACCGCATAGAGCGGCAGGCGCACCGCGGGCGACACGTTCATTTCGCCGCGCAGCGTGCGGCAGGCATCGACCAGCGCCTTCAGGCGCGCCACATGCGCTTCGGCCGCTTCGTCGATCTTCCCGGCCTGGCTTTGGGGGTAGGCCGCGACCATGATCGATTCGCCCTCGCGTCCGGCGACGGGCGCCACCTTCTGCCAGAGCTCCTCGGTGATGAACGGAATCACCGGGTGCGCGAGGCGCAGCAAGGCCTCGAGCGTGCGGATCAGCGTGCGGCGCGTGGCGCGCTTTTGCGCATCGTCGCCGGTCTGGATCTGCACCTTGGCGATCTCCAGGTACCAGTCGCAGAACTCGTCCCAGGCGAACTGGTAGATGGCGTTGGCCACGTTGTCGAGCCGGTATTCMTCGAAGCCCTTGGCCACTTCGGCCTCGACGCGCTGCAGCTGCGATGCGATCCAGAAATCGGCGCGGCTGAACTTCAGGTAGCCGTGCGCCGGGCCGCCGACCGCGCATTCTTCCTTCGTGTGCTCGCGCAGGCCGCAGTCCTGCCCTTCGCAGTTCATCAGCACGAAGCGCGTGGCGTTCCAGAGCTTGTTGCAGAAGTTGCGGTAGCCCTCACAGCGCTTGCTGTCGAAGTTGATGCTGCGGCCCAGCGATGCGAGCGAAGCGAAGGTGAAGCGCAGCGCATCGGCGCCGAAGGCCGGAATGCCATCGGGAAATTCCTTCTGCGTGTTCTTGCGCACGGCAGGTGCGGTCTCGGGCTTGCGCAGGCCCTGCGTGCGCTTGTCGAGCAGTTCGGGCAGCGCAATGCCGTCGATCAGGTCGACCGGGTCGAGCACGTTGCCTTCGGACTTGCTCATCTTCTTGCCCTGTGCGTCGCGCACCAGGCCGTGGATGTAGACGTCCTTGAACGGCACCTTGCCGGTGAAGTGCTTGGTCATCATGATCATSCGSGCGACCCAGAAGAAGATGATGTCGTAGCCCGTCACGAGCACCGTGGAGGGCAGGTACAGCGCGAGGTCCTCGGTCTTCTCGGGCCAGCCGAGCGAGGAGAAGGGCACCAGCGCGGACGAATACCAGGTGTCGAGCACGTCCTCGTCGCGGCGAAGCGTCTTGCCCGGGGCCTTGGCCTGCGCCTCGGCCTCGTCATGCGCCACGTACACCTTGCCGTCCTCGTCGTACCAGGCCGGGATCTGGTGGCCCCACCAGAGCTGGCGCGAGATGGTCCAGTCCTGGATGTTCTCCATCCAGTGGTTGTAGGTGTTGACCCAGTTCTCGGGCACGAAGCGCACCTCGCCGGTCTTCACCACGTCGATGGCCTTCTGCGCGATCGAGGTGCCGTCGGCGCCGGGCCGCGTCATGGCCACGTACCACTGGTCGGTGAGCATCGGCTCGACGATGGCGCCGGAGCGCGCGCAGCGCGGCACCATGAGCTTGTGCTTCTTCACCTCGACCAGGAGGCCGAGCGCATCGAGGTCGGCCACGATGGCCTTGCGCGCCACGAAGCGGTCCATGCCGCGGTATTTCTCGGGCGCGTTGTCGTTGATGGTGGCGTCCAGCGCGAGGATGCCGATCAGCTCGAGCTTGTGGCGCTGGCCGACCGCGTAGTCGTTGTAGTCGTGCGCGGGCGTGACCTTGACCACGCCGGTGCCGAATTCCTTGTCGACGTAGTCGTCGGCAATGATCGGAATCAGCCGGTCCACCAGCGGCAGCCGCACCTGCTTGCCGATCAGCGGCCGGTAGCGCTCGTCCTCGGGGTGGACCATCACGGCCGTGTCGCCGAGCATCGTCTCGGGCCGCGTGGTGGCCACCGTGAGCGTGCCGCTGCCGTCTGCCAGCGGATAGGCGATGTGCCAGAGCGAGCCGTCTTCCTCTTCGCTTTCCACTTCGAGGTCGCTCACCGAGGTCTTGAGCACCGGGTCCCAGTTGCCCAGCCGCTTGCCGCGGTAGATCAGGCCTTCTTCATAGAGCGAGACGAAGGTCTGCGTGACCACCTTCGAGAGGTCGTCGTCCATCGTGAAGTATTCGCGGCTCCAGTCGACCGTGTCGCCCATGCGGCGCATCTGCTCGGTGATGGTGTTGCCCGACCTTTCCTTCCATTCCCACACGCGTGCCACGAAGTTCTTGCGGCCGAGGTCGTGGCGGCTGATCTTCTGTTCCTGCAGCTGGCGCTCCACCACGATCTGCGTCGCGATGCCCGCATGGTCGGTGCCCGGCACCCACAGCGTGTTGTCGCCCTTCATGCGGTGGTAGCGCGCCAGGCTGTCCATGATGGTCTGGTTGAACGCATGGCCCATGTGCAGCGTGCCTGTCACGTTGGGCGGCGGCAGCTGGATGGCGAAGGAATCGGCGCCTTCCTTGGGCGCCTGCGTGCCGCGAAAGCCCGCCTTGGCGTAGCCGCGCTTTTCCCACTCGGGGCCCCAGTGCGCCTCGATGGCGGCGGGTTCGAACGACTTGGAGAGGCTCTCCAGTCCAGGCTGGGCGGAAGGGGTGGTGGGTTCGCTCATGGGAAATGCAGAAGCGGCGCCTTCGGGGGTGCCGTGGGGACAAGATGGGATAGCCGGCGATTTTACCGGGGCCGCCCCGGGGCAGGCCCACCCCACATAATTCCGGGATGCTCTTCCTGCTCTCCCCTGCGAAATCGCTCGACTACGACACCCCCGTTCCCACCGAAGTCCCCGCCACCCAACCCCATTTCGAAGCCCCCCGCGGCCCCTCGGCCGAACTGATCAAGCTGCTGCGCGAGAAGTCGCCGCAGCAGATCTCCGAGCTCATGCACCTGTCGGACAAGCTCTCCACGCTGAACGTGGCGCGCTACCAGGCCTGGTCCGGCAAGAGCACGCCGAAGAATGCGCGCCAGGCCGCCTTCGCGTTCGATGGCGACGTCTACGGCGGGCTCGATGCGCGCTCGCTCACGCCCGCGCAGCTGGCCTGGGCGCAGGAGCACGTTTGCATCCTGAGCGGCCTCTACGGCCTCTTGCGCCCGCTCGACCTGCTGCAGCCCTACCGGCTGGAGATGGGCACGCCGCTTGCCAATCGGCACGGCAAGGACCTGTATGCCTTCTGGGGCGCGCGCATTGCGGAGCACCTGAACCAGCGCCTGGCGGCGGACCGCACGCCCGTGGTGGTCAATGTGGCCTCGCAGGAGTACTTCAGGTCGGTGGACCGGAAGGCGCTCAAGGCGCGCGTGGTCGAATGCGTGTTCGAGGAGTGGAAGGGCGACAGGTACAAGATCGTGAGCTTCTACGCCAAGCGGGCCCGCGGCCTGCTCGCGCGCTGGGCGGTGCTGCACAAGGCCGCCACGCCCAAGGCGCTGGAAAAATTCGATCTCGAGGGTTATGGTTTCGATGCCACGGCGTCGACGGCCGAAAGGCTGGTGTTCAGAAGGAAGACTTGATATGTCGCAACCGATCAGTCCGGAGCTCCGGGAATGGCTGGTGTCGCAGCTCGCAGCCGGGCATTCGGTGCCTGCGCTACGCGCCTCGATGCGCGCGGCCGGCTGGCAGGACGCGGCCACCGACCTGGCGCTGGCGCAGCTCGAGGCCGGCTTTCCCCACGTGGAAGTGGCCCGGCCGCGGCGCACCGAGATGCCCGGCCCCGATCTCGAAGGCGCGCCGCTGTACATCGACGCGGGCGACCGCCGCGTGCAGGTGCTGCAGACCATGCGGCATCCGCGCGTCGTCGTGTTCGGCAACCTGTTGTCGCCCGAGGAGTGCGAAGGGCTGATTGCCGCCGCGCGGGTGCGGCTGGCGCGCTCGCTCACGGTCGAGACGCGCACCGGCGGCGAGGTGCTCAACGTCGACCGCACCAGCGAGGGCATGTTCTTCGAGCGCGGCGAGAACGACATCGTCGCGCGCCTCGAGCAGCGCATTGCCGCGCTGCTGCGCTGGCCGGTGGAGTTTGG
The DNA here is from genome assembly GCF_056398445.1 of Variovorax sp. 01T439_2. Classification (NCBI taxonomy): domain Bacteria; kingdom Pseudomonadati; phylum Pseudomonadota; class Betaproteobacteria; order Burkholderiales; family Comamonadaceae; genus Variovorax; species Variovorax sp. 01T439_2. The sequence continues at coordinate 5,536 of NZ_JBFTPJ010000035.1, read as the reverse complement.
CGAAGGCCTGCAGATCCTGCGCTATGCGCCCGGCGCCCAGTACCGCCCGCACTACGACTACTTCGACCCCGGCGAGCCCGGCACGCCCACCATCCTCAAGCGCGGCGGCCAGCGCGTGGCCACCCTCGTGATGTACCTGCAGGAGCCCGGGCAGGGCGGCGCCACCACCTTCCCCGACGTGGGCCTGGAAGTGGCGCCCGTGCGCGGCACCGGCGTGTTCTTCAGCTACGAGGAACCCGACCCCGCCACCCGCACGCTGCATGGAGGCGCGCCCGTGCTCGCAGGCGAGAAGTGGGTCGCCACCAAGTGGCTGCGCGAGCGCGAATTCAAATAAACAGACACGGGAGCGCCATGAAGCTGCTGGCCAACGGATTGCAGATCGAGGTCGACGACACCGGCGGCGAAGGCCGCCCGGTGGCCCTGCTCATCATGGGCCTGGGCATGCAGCTGGTCGGCTGGCCGCAGGACTTCGTGCAGGCGCTGGTCGATGCGGGCTTTCGCGTGGTGCGCCACGACAACCGCGACATCGGGCTGAGCCAGGGCTTCGACCATGCGGGCACCGGCAACATCGTGTGGGAGAGCATTCGACAGAAGCTGGGCCTGCAGGTGCGATCGGCCTACACTCTGCAGGACATGGCGCGCGATTCACTGGGCGTGCTCGACGCATTGGGCATCAAGCAGGCGCACGTCATCGGCGCCTCGATGGGCGGCATGATCGCGCAGCACCTGGCCGCCGAAGCGCCCGATCGCGTGGCCAGCCTCGTGAGCATCATGAGTTCCAGCGGCGCACGCGGCCTGCCCGGACCGCGCAGCGACGTGGCCGCCATGCTGCTACGCCGGCCGCTGGGCGGTGGCGAGGCCGAACTGGTGGCGCACAGCATCCGGCTGCTCAGGCTCATCCAGAGCCCCGCCTATCCGCAAAGCACCGAGGCGCTGGCCGAGCGCCTCACCTTCAGCATGCGCCGCGCCTACCGTCCGGCCGGCATGTTCCGCCAGATGCTCGCCATTGGCGCCGATGCGCGCCGCCCTGAAGTGCTGCCGCGCATCAAGTGCCCGACGCTGGTGCTGCACGGTGAAGCCGACGCGCTGGTGCCGATGGCCTGCGGTCTGGATACCGCCAAGCGCATTCCGGGCGCAAAGTTCGTCAGCATTCCCGGCATGGGCCACGACCTGCCGCCCGAGGTCTGCGCCATCCTCGCCCACCACATCGCGCCGTTCCTGCACGCGGCCGAAGAACACCACAAGCCATGAGCCTCGACAACATCCCTCCCGCCAAGCCCAACACGCCCGAGCAGTCGCAGCTGGGCCGTGCCTCGGCCTATGCCGACAAGTACGACCCCTCGCTGCTCTTTCCAATTGCGCGCAGCACCCAGCGCGAAGCCATGGGCATCGCCGCCGGCGCGCTGCCCTTTTTCGGCGCCGATCTCTGGACCGCCTTCGAGGTGAGCTGGCTCAACCTGCGCGGCAAGCCGCAGCTGGCCATCGCGCACTTCACCATCCCCTGCGAAACGCCCAACATCATCGAGAGCAAGTCGTTCAAGCTGTACCTCAACAGCTTCAACAGCAGCGCCTTCGCGAGCGTCGAGGCGGTGCGAGACCGCCTGCGCGCCGACCTGTCCGAGGCGCTCTGGCGCGGCAGCGACCAATCGGCCGGCATCGGCGTGAAGCTGCTGGCACCCGACATGTTCGACCGCGAGCCGGTGCACGAACTCGACGGCCTGGACCTGGACCGGCTCGACATCGAGTGCACCCATTACCAGCCTGCGCCCGAGCTGCTGTCCAGCGACAGCACCCAGCCGCCGGTGAACGAGACGCTCACCAGCCGCCTGCTCAAGAGCAACTGCCTCGTCACCGGCCAGCCCGACTGGGGCAGCGTGCAGATCCGCTACAGCGGCCCGGCCATCGACCAGGCCGGTCTGCTCGCATACATCGTGAGCTTTCGCAACCACAACGAGTTCCACGAGCCCTGCGTGGAGCGCATGTTCACCGACATCTGGCGCCGCTGCCAGCCCAACAAGCTCGCCGTGTATGCGCGCTACACGCGGCGCGGCGGGCTCGACATCAATCCGTTCCGCACCAGCTGGCCGCAGGCGCTGCCGCCGAACATCCGCACCGCGCGGCAATAAGGGGCAAGGGCGCCGCCGAAGCCCCTCTTCGGAAATCCGGAACCCGCAGCCCGGCCCCTGTGGCATTCTGGAACTGCCCGCGACACTGCGGGCGGCTATCCGGAGCAGACACACATGGTTGAAGGAAAAGTAGTCGTCGTCACCGGCGCGGGCGGCGGCATCGGGCGCGACATCGCGCTGGCCATGGCGAGCCATGGCGCCAAGGTGGTGGTGAACGACATCGGCGCGGCCCTTGATGGTGCGGGCGGCAGTGCCGGCCCCGCGCAACAGGTGGTCGACGAGATCCGCGCYGCGGGCGGCCAGGCCGTGCCCAACACCGACAGCGTGGCCGATGCGGCCAGCGCGGCGCGCATCGTCGAATGCGCGGTCGAGAGCTTCGGGCGCATCGACGCGGTGGTCAACAACGCGGGCATCCTGCGCGACCGGTTCTTCCACAAGATGTCGGTCGACGAGTGGGACGCCGTGCTCAAGGTGCACCTGTACGGCGCCTACTACGTGAGCCGCGCGGCCGCCACGCACTTCAAGGAGCAGAACTCGGGCGCGATGGTGCACATGACCTCGACCTCGGGCCTCATCGGCAACTACGGCCAGGCCAACTATGCAGCGGCCAAGCTCGGCATCGTGGCGCTGTCGAAGTCGATCGCGCTCGACATGCTCAAGTTCAACGTGCGCTCCAACTGCATCGCACCCTTTGCATGGAGCCGCATGATCGGCGCCATTCCCACCGACACCGACGAGCAGCGCGCCCGCGTCGACAAGATCAAGCAGATGACGCCCGCCAAGGTGGCGCCGCTGGCGGTGTACCTGGCAAGCGATGCGGCCGGCGCGGTCAACGGCCAGATCTTCTCGGTGCGCAACAACGAGATCTCGCTCATCAGCCAGCCGCGGCCGGTGCGCTCCATCCATCGCTCCGAAGGCTGGACGCCGCAGAGCATTGCCGAGCACGCCATGCCGGCCATGCGCGCGAGCTTTCATCCGCTGGACCGCTCGGCCGACGTGTTCAGCTGGGATCCGGTCTGAGCGGGGCCCGCTCCTGAGGTCAAACCCTGAGGCCGGCGCGCGCAGCGCCATTCGCCGGACAATGCACGCTTCCTTTCTTTCTGGCGCGCTTGTCCGGTGAACCTGCATTTCGACCTGTTCGACCTGAAACTGTTCGTCTACGTGGCGGACGCGCGCAGCCTCACGCGCGGCGCCGAGAAGGCCTGCATCTCGCTGGCGGCCGCCTCCACCCGCATCAAGCAGATGGAAGAGGCCGTGGGCGGCAAGCTCTTGCACCGAAGCGCGCAGGGCGTGAGCCTCACGGCGGCAGGGCAGGCGGTGCTCTACCACGCCAAGCGCGTGATGCAGCAGATGGAGCACCTGCGCTGCGACATGCAGGATTTCGGCAAGGGCATCAAGGGCCATGTGCGCGTGTTCGCCAACACCACCTCCATCACCGAATACCTGCCGCAGAAGCTGGCCGGCTTTCTCACGCAGCATCCGGCGGTGCAGGTGGACCTGCGCGAATACCTGAGCGAGGAGATCGTGCGCGCCGTGGCCGATGGCGAGGCCGACATCGGCATCCTGGCCGGCGACGTGCACACCGGCGAACTCGACGCGCGCCCCTTCGGCCGCAACCAGCTGGTGCTGGTGGTGCCCGCGGCGCATCACCTGGCGGGTGCGGCCTCGGTGGCCTTTGCCGACACGCTCGACGAGCAGCACGTGGGCCTGCACCACGGCAGCGCCATCCACCGCTTTCTGCAGCGCCGGGCCGAGCTGGCCGGCCGCGGCTTCAACCCGCGCATCCAGGTCAGCAGCTTCGAGGCGATCTGCCTGATGATCGAGGCGGGCGTGGGGGTGGGCGTGCTGCCGGCCTCGTCGGCGCAGCGGCTGTCGATGGCGATGCGCATCGCGACCGTGGCGCTCAGCGATGCCTGGGCCGAGCGCGAGCTCAAGCTCATCGCACGCAGCCGCGAGCAGCTGCCGGCCTCGGCGCGCGAGCTGTTCGACCACCTCGTTGCGCCCTGAAGAAGAGGGCGCGCAGGCCATGTCCGCCGACCTGAAGTCGCTGCGCCTGTTCGTGACCGTGGCCGACCACGGCAGCATCAGCGAAGGCGCCAAGCGCTGCCACATCGCGCTGGCGGCCGCGAGCAAGCGCATCTCCGACCTGGAAGCCCGCGCGCGGCTGCCGCTGCTGGTGCGCCATGCGCGTGGCGTGACGCTCACTTCGGCGGGCCACGGCCTGCTGCTGCATGCACGCGCCGTGCTCTCGGCCATGGACCGGCTGGGCGCCGAGCTCGACGACTTCCAGAACGGCGTGGCGGGCGTGGTCAGCATCACGGCCAACGCGTCCACCATCGCGCAGTTCCTGCCCGCGCAGATCGGCTCCTTCCTGCGGCTGCATCCGGTGCTCAAGATCGACCTGCAGGAGCGCGCCAGCACCGAGGTGGTGAAGGCCGTGCAGGCCGGCCTGGCCGACATCGGCGTGATCGAGGGCAACACGCCCGCCGAAATGCTCGAATGCCTGCCCTACCGCAGCGATGAACTGGCCGTGGTGGTGGCGCGCGACCATCCGCTGGCCAGGCGCAAGCGCATCGGCGTGGAGGAGGTGCTGCGGCACGACCATATCGTGGTGCGCGAAGGCACGGCGCTGCACCGCGTGCTGCTGAACGCGGCACTGGAGGCGCAGCTGCCGCTCAAGGTGCGCATGCAGGTGGGCAGCTTCGACATGGTGTGCCGCATGGTGGAGCAGGGCGTGGGCATCGGTGTGCTGCCTTATGCGGCCATCCTGCCGCAGCTGCAGATACTGAAGCTGCGCTGCCTGAAGCTCGATGCGCCGTGGGCGGTGCGTCGCCACCTGCTGTGCGTGCGGCGGCAGCAGGACCTGACCGCGGCCGCGCGCTCGGTGCTGGAGCACCTCGGCCGGCCGGACTGAGCCCCGAGCCTTCGCGCCGCGCGAAGCCTCGCGCCCGCCAAAAACGAATTGTTCTCCACGGCCTGCGCACTAAGAATCGTGCAGCCGAAGCAAGGCAAAAGGAGACATTCTTGAAGATCATCCGCGTCAGCGCCACGCCGCTGAACATTCCCGTCACCATCGATGTGCTGGGGCTCAACCAGCAGACCTCGCTTTCGCTCTGCCTGACCGAGATCGAGACCGACACCGGCCTCGTCGGCCATGGCATGACGGCCATCACCGAAGAAGAAATCATTGCCGCCGCCGTGCGCGAGGTGGCCGGCCCGGCATTGATCGGCGAAGACCCGATGGCCACCGAGCGCCTGTGGGAGAAGCTCTACTGGCTGCTCTCGCCGCGCGGCCAGACCGGCTATGCGAGCCACGCCATTGCCGCGCTCGACATCGCGCTGTGGGATTTGAAGGCCAGGGCGCTCGGCCAGCCGCTGTGGCGCCTGCTGGGCGGTGCGCGCTCCAGGGT